>JAQWFV010000148.1 GCA_029238555.1 Flavobacteriaceae bacterium | reverse complement strand
CGTATCTGCTACTCTGGTTTCACCATACTTTTTTTGTAAACCCTCTAAACCTTGATTTACGTCTCCAATAGTTCCACTGTCTTCCCCAAAAATCAAAAACTCAGGATATTTTTCTAACAGTTGATCAAAGTTATCTCTAATAATAAGCCTTCCATCTACCATAGTTGCATCTTCGCTGTAGGTAGGAGGAATAGCAAGCATATTGGTCGCTTTATTTTCATGCTCACTGTACAAGTGTGCACTGTACATTGGTTGCATTTCTGTCATAAATCTCAACAACCAATTTTTAAGCATTTCGCGTTCTTTGGTTTGTTCGCCAATTAACCCTCTAAGGGCTAATCTTGCCTTTGATGCCAAGTCTTTTTTTATAGGCTCTTCAATAGCGATCAAGTCGTTAAGAATACTTGTAATAGCTGCTTTGTTTTGAGTGTTTTCTGAAACAGACCTAAGTACTTTGACCAAATCTTTCTTATAATCCAAATGAGGGGCTAAGAATTCAGACCAAGCCTCTTTCTTTGCATTCCGCACCTCTCTTTTAATATCTTTTTCAATCTCAAGCAGACGTTCCTCATCTGCAAAACCATTTTCTAGAATCCAAGACCTAAATTTTACATTACAATCTTGTTCTTTTTCCCAAATAAGACGATCATCTGATTTATACCTCTCGTGAGAACCTGAAGTAGAGTGTCCTTGAGGTTGCGTGAGTTCTATCACGTGAATGATTACAGGGATATGTTTTTCTCTAGCAATCTGAGCCGCTTCTTGATATGTTTTTACAAGGGCAGGGTAGTCCCAACCATTGACTTTAAAAATTTCATACCCATTTGTGCCTTCTTCTTTTTGAAAGCCTTTGAGTATTTCACTAATACTTTCCTTAGTTGTTTGGTGTTTCGCATGAACAGAAATGCCATACTCGTCATCCCAAACACTCACCACCATGGGCACTTGAAGCACACCTCCTGCATTGATAGTCTCAAAAAACAAGCCTTCACTAGTACTTGCATTTCCTATGGTACCCCATGCCACTTCATTTCCTTGAACAGAAAACAAATTTCCATCTATATTTTTTTCAGACCTATATACTTTTGAGGCCTGTGCCAAACCGAGTAACCTGGGCATTTGGGCTGCTGTTGGTGAAATATCTGCACTGCTATTATATTGCTTAGTCAAGTTTTTCCAGCTACCATCTTCCTGAAGGCTATGGGTTACAAAGTGTCCGCCCATTTGCCTTCCGGCACTCATAGGCTCTTTTTCAATATCCGTAGTCGCATATAAACCGTGAAATAGGTCTTTGGGTTTTAAAAGATCCAATGCCATCATAAAGGTTTGGTCTCTGTAATAACCACTTCTAAAATCACCTTCATTAAAAGCCTTAGCCATGGCTATTTGGGGTATTTCTTTTCCGTCTCCAAAAATTCCAAATTTAGCTTTACCTGTTAAAACTTCTCTTCTTCCCAATAAACTACACTCCCTTGAAGTGACTGCAATTTTATAATCAGCTATAATTTCTGATTTAAACTCGTCAAAAGAAATTTGTTTTTTAGAATTGGCAGTAGATATATCCATTAACTGTAGGTGTTTGTTTTTAGGCATCAAAAATTCATTGCAAAAATATAGAAAAAAGATGGAATATTTTCACTAATAAGAAGCGGTAATTGAATAATGCGAAAAAATATAGCTATTCAAATAATGAATTATCAATAATTCACAATTATCAGGCATTTTGTTGAGAAAAACGTAAAATTTAGAACCATTTTCTGTTGAAGAGACCAATGAGGGTTTTAGGACTTAGAGTCACTACAAATCGAATTTTCTCTGCGTAATTTTCTTGGCCAGATTCCCATCCATTATTAGAATATAGGGGAAAATACAATTCAAAATAATCGGTCACTAAATTGAGTCTAATTCCTGAATCATATACCAAGCGCTCTTTATAACCTTTGTTTTTGACAAAACCAAAATCAGTATAAAACTCCACCCACCGGTACAAATTAATACTAGCGTTGGTTGTAGCGATCCATTGATTGGCAAAAGGTCTATCTAATTTAGATTTAAAACCACCCTCAGCTATAATAATTTGCTGTGAATACAATCCTTGGTCTTCAGATCTTCCCAGGAAGCTATAATCAAATAAGTAGTCTGTTGGACGGTCTAAGGCAAAGCTAAAGAAGTCTCCTTTGGTTTCGTTTCTGATAAAACTTCCCGCAAAAAAACGAATATTGAATTGTCTGTTGTTTTCGAATAATCTTCTGTATTCAATTTCAAAGGACAGTTTGGAAAAATCTTTGGCTTGTTGGGCATCTAAATTCCATGAAAAGTACTTTAAAATCCCATTGTCATTTGATCCATAACGCAAATTGAGAACACCGTAATTGGGTGCCTGACTCTGAGCGTCTACAGGCATAGAGGGATTTGGATCTCTTTGCACCTGCACATACCTCAATTGTAAGAAGTCTTTCTTGTTAGACCTAAGGTCTTCAGGCCTCCAGCCCATTGAAAATGAAGGTGTTAGTGTTGTGTAGCGCGCATTTTCTGTATATTGATAACTAGAAGCCCCTAGATTATAATTCGTCACATACAATCGCTTATTTTGATGGTATTTTCTGTAGTTGAACCGTCCATATCCCACGAACTTTTTACCCTTTAAACCATATGAGGGCGAGAAATCATAATTAAAAGGCCTTTCTAGCACAGTTTTATTGTACAATCGTATACCAGGGGTTAATCCGTCGTAAATATTAAAATTTGCTATGGGTACATAAAATACTTGATTGTAATTAGGATCTTCTAGATCTTTAAAAAACTGAAACTTGAGTTTTTTGTTACTTGAAAACCAGCCATTAAGCGATTTCCAATTGTCTCGCTGATTAAATTCAGGGATTTTTTGATTAAAGTTTAATACCAGTTTGTCTTCTAACTGATTAGGGATCTTAAAGCTTCCAATACTATCTATACCAGTAAACCAATACTGAGACACTACACTATCTTTTTTTAAACCAAATACTGAAATAGGTACTCTGGTCTTTTGCTTGTTTTTTATGGTAAAAGTTATTGAATCTGGTGCTGCAGAAGCTTTGGTTATTTTAAAATCAATTTTGTTTTTTGTGGCTATATAAGTATTGAAAAACCAATCTACGTTTTTAGCGGTGTACTTTTCTAAGGTAGTTTTAAAGTCTTTTGTAGCAATATTGGCCCCTTTGTGCGCTTGATAAAAGTCTCTAATACATTGTTCTAATACTCCCTCGCCTAGATAATCTTCCAAATAAGCCAGTCCTAAACCAGCTTTGTATTTGTTGGCTATTTGTTGGTTGAATTTTATTAAGGAGTCGTTAGAGGTCGTGAGTGGTTGGTCTAAGTTGCGTCTTGCTGTTAAATTATAGAGTAATGCATACTGATCGTTAAAGTCCAATTCAGATAAATGCAGGCTTTTCACTCCCCAGTAGGAAGCTATTTTTCCTAGTAATTTTTGATTAGGATAATAGGTCTCCACATATTTGATCATATTGAAGTTCACCAATGCATCTATGACCCAGTGTTCTTTTCTTGGATTAACAAAAAAACTCTCCCTAAATAAGGTGTACAAACTCGTTTTTAATAAACTTAATTCTAACTTAAAGGATTCTTCATAGGGGTTTACAAAGCTGGGTAGTTTATTTAATCCATAGAGTGGGTTTCTGTCATAATTCATTTTAGTCACCAAGAGTTGATCTAAAGGAATAGTGCCAATTTTATTTTCAATGAATGAAAAAACTTTAGAGACTGCTGCTATTTCTATAGCTGGCTCAAGATTTTCTCCCCTTAAATCAGTAACTAAAATGGTGCTTTTAAGTGGGTATCTCACAAAATTATTTTCATTGGTCAGATACATTTCTGCCCCTTTTTTCTGCTGAGCAGTTAGCGTAGCCCATCTTTTATTTCCTTTGACTTGTTCTAAAGTTTCTTTGTAATTTGAATTTAATACCAACGCTTTATCGTAGCTTATTTTTATTACTGTGTTGGTAATATCAGTGTAAAGGTCTTGCAAATCTTTGTTTGAATAGAGCAACCATTCTTTGTCTTTATAAACAGCAGGGGAGAGGTACCAATCCTTAAGAAAATATCCCCCTTCAGAATCATATCCATAAGAGGTGTATTTGTTTGGTGGTAACTTAACAGTGTAAGTGAAGGTAATAGTTTCGTAATCACCCGGAGCAATAGGTTTATTTAAGGAAATACCAATAATATCTTTTTCTTTGGTTCTCCACCAAGGAAGGGAGTAGTAATTCTGATCAACTGCACCAATGAGGTCAGTTCCTCCCCTGAGTTCTTTAGAGGCTAGATGGAGATTTTTCTTAAAATCATCTGCAAAACGACTCGCTAAAGGAGAGTCTTTATGGGCATACGCATTTGCCCAATCATTAAAATACAGCACGCTAAGGGTGTCTGCACTATGATTGGTATAGGTGAATTCTTGCTGAATTTTTATTTCTTTAGTCTCACTATTCAGACTGGCACTAATTTTATTGACATGCTGACCCATTCCCCAAAAAGGAAGTGCTAAAAATAGGAATAAAAAAAGCTGCTTAAAATTCATTAAAGATTGTACTGCTTTAGAAGTTAGGACTTAGCGATTTTCCTTTGTAGAATGCATTAATATGATTGACCACTTCATCTTCATCATCGGCCATTTGAAGTAAGTCTAAATCTTTTTCAGAGATATTTCCGTTTTCTAAAAGGGTGCTTTTTACCCAATCTAAAAGTCCCGCCCAAAAAGTTCGGCCTACTAAGATGATGGGGAATTTCTCAATCTTATTGGTTTGAATCAGGGTAATGGCTTCAAAGAGTTCATCTAGTGTTCCAAAACCTCCCGGCATCACCACAAATCCCTGTGAATACTTCACAAACATGACTTTTCTCACAAAGAAATAATCGAATTGTAAGTTTTTGTCATTGTCTATAAACGGATTGTCATGTTGCTCAAAAGGCAAGTCAATGTTGAGACCTACCGAGGTGCCTTTTTCCAAATGTGCCCCTAAATTTCCTGCTTCCATAATACCTGGACCACCTCCAGTAATAACACCATATCCTTCTTGGGCTATTCGCTGGGCAATTTTTGTAGCGAGCTCATAGTATTTTGTTCCAGGTTTGGTTCGTGCAGATCCAAAAATAGAGACGCAAGGCCCTATCATACTCATTTTTTCATATCCATTCACAAACTCTCCCATGATTTTAAACAGGGCCCATGAATCATTGGTTTTTATTTCATTCCAACCTTTAAAGTGTTTTTCTTTTCTCATAGTTAATTTGCTATAAGTTATAAATCTAATTCTTTTTTTAAAAAACGAGCGGTATGACTCTTTTTATGCTTGGCTACTTCTTCAGGCGTACCCGTCGCTATAATCTCTCCTCCTCGAGCGCCGCCTTCATATCCTATGTCTATGAGGTGGTCTGCAATTTTAATCACATCTAAATTATGCTCTATGACTAACACAGTATTGCCTTTGTCTACTAATTTTTGAAGCACTCCAAGCAATACTCTAATATCTTCAAAATGAAGGCCAGTGGTAGGTTCATCTAAAATGTAAAGGGTATTTCCTGTATCTCTCTTAGACAATTCAGCAGCCAATTTAATGCGCTGCGCTTCTCCTCCAGACAAAGTGGTAGATTGTTGCCCTAGGGAAATATAGCCCAGACCAACATCCTGAATGGTCTTTAGTTTTCTGTAAATTTTAGGTATTGCTTCAAAGAAAACTACAGCCTCATCTATGGTCATTTCTAAGACATCTGAAATAGATTTTCCTTTAAACCTAATTTCTAGGGTCTCCCTATTAAACCTCTTACCATTACAGGTTTCACAAGGGACATATACATCTGGAAGAAAATTCATTTCAATGACACGTAATCCGCCCCCTTGACAAGTTTCGCATCGGCCTCCGGCCACGTTAAAACTAAACCTTCCTGGTTTGTAGCCCCTAATGGTCGCTTCCGTAGTTTTAGTGAATAAGCTTCTAATTTCACCAAAAACGTCTGTGTATGTGGCTGGATTAGACCTAGGTGTTCTGCCTATGGGTTGTTGGTTTATATCGATCACTTTGTCAATATGCTCTAGGCCAGAGATTTTCTTATAAGGCATGGGCTTTTTAACACCATTAAAAATATGGGCGTTTAAAATAGGGTAGAGGGTCTCATTGATCAAGGTAGATTTACCCGATCCAGACACTCCAGACACCCCAATCATGCATCCCAACGGCAGCTTTAAGGTCACGTTTTTTAAATTATTTCCTGTGCAGCCCTCTAGAACAATAGATGTGCCATTTCCTTTTCTTCTAATTTTAGGAATTTCAATGCGCATTTGATTGTTGAGAAAAGCAGCCGTTAAGGTCTGTTCCTTTAACAGTGCTGCTGGAGTTCCTTGAGTGAGTATTTCCCCACCGTTTTTTCCTGCTTTTGGCCCAATATCAATGACATGATCTGCACAAAGGATCATGTCCTTGTCATGCTCTACAACCAATACAGAATTGCCTATATCTCTGAGGGATTCTAAGGATTTTATCAGTCGCTCGTTATCTCGCTGATGCAGCCCTATACTTGGCTCATCTAAAATATACAATACCCCAACCAATTGAGAGCCTATCTGAGTAGCCAGTCTAATACGCTGTGCTTCACCCCCTGAAAGTGATTTAGAGGGTCTATTTAGACTCAAGTATTCGAGTCCAACGTCTAGCAAAAACTGTAGCCTAACCTTGATTTCTTTTATTATTTCCTGCGCTATAATCGCTTGGTCTCCTTCTAAGTTTTTAGAGAGCTTTTCAAAGAAAAGATACAACTGTCCAATGTCCATTTGAGAGAGCTCAGCAATGTGTAAACCGTTTATTTTGAATTGTAACGTTGTCTCTAATAGTCTATTTCCGTTGCAGCTTTCACAACTAATTTTATCCATAAAATCTTTAGCCCAACGCTTTAATGAGGTCGTATTAGCTTGGGTAAATTGATTTTGAATAAATACAGAAATCCCCTCAAAATCTATCTGATAGTTTCTTTCAACACCGAGGGTTTTTGATGTTACTGTAAACTGGTCTTGCCCCCCATTTATAAGTATTTCTATGGCTTCTTGAGGAATTTTCTTAAGGGGTGTTTCCAAGTCAAACCCATGTCTTTGCGCAATGAGTTCTATTTGCTTGAAAGCCCAGGAACTCTTATATGGACCCAATGGAGCAATACCTCCGTCTCTTATGCTCAGATTTAAGTCTGGAAATATTTTATGGGTATTGACTTTGTGGGTAACTCCTAGGCCCTGGCAGCTGGGACACATGCCTTTTGGGGAATTAAATGAAAAAGTATTTGGCTCAGGAATAGGGTAGGAGATTCCACTGCTCGGGCACATGAGGTCCCTGGAAAAGTAACGTGCTTTCTTTTCACCAGCCTCTAAGACCATGAGCACATTTTTTCCCTGATCCATGGCTGTTTCTATACTCTCACTGAGTCTTTTTTTGGTACTCTCCTTAGTGTCTATCGAAAGACGATCAATCACTATTTCAATATCATGGGTTTTATACCTGTCTACTTTCATTCCAGGCTGAAGATCGAGTATTACCCCGTCTACACGAACTTTAACGAAACCTTGCTTGCTAATTTGTTCAAAGAGCTCTCTGTAATGCCCTTTTCTCGATTTAATGACCGGAGCCAAAACACTGATTTTTTTACCCTCGTAATCCCTTTGAATGAGCTCTTGAATTTGAATGTCTGTGTATTGCACCATTTTTTCTCCCGTTTCATAAGAGTAGGCGTCGGAAGCTCTGGCAAATAAGAGTCTCAGAAAATCGTACACTTCGGTAATGGTGCCTACAGTAGATCTAGGAGATTTAGAAGTAGTCTTTTGTTCAATGGCAATCACTGGAGAAAGTCCGTCAATTTTATCTACGTCTGGTCTTTCTAAGCCTCCCAAGAATTGTCTCGCATAGGCAGAAAATGTTTCAATATACCTTCTTTGACCTTCTGCGTATATGGTGTCAAAGGCTAGTGAAGATTTACCACTACCGGATAGACCGGTAATGACCACTAGTTTTTCTCTTGGAATATTAATGTCTATATTTTTGAGGTTGTGGGCTCTAGCTCCTTTTACCTCTATAAAATTTAAGGCTTTATTCATTTTTCATAGCAAAAGGGCAAGGTACAATTTTGACCTCAATTTAGCACCCATACACAAAAGCTATTTATAGACAAATTCGTTAAAATATTTATAATATTTTAGGGCACATATCAATATTTTAGGAAAATATCCTAATATATATTTGGAATATTTCCAACAAATAATTAAGTTTGTTTGTCTTTGATTAAGGTAAGGGTAAGCCAAATCGATAAGAGAAGACCATTGAACTTTTATCAACTTTCTTTAATACCCGTTTATATGGACATTGATCGTTTTATATCACTTAGAAAATCTTTGGGATACACCCAAAAAACTTTTGCGGCTTGTTTGGGAATACCCAATACTACAGCAGACATTGAACGTGGAAAAACAAAACTATCTGGAAAAATTGTGGTGGAACTCATTAAACAATTTCAGGTAAACCCACTTTGGATTTATGGAGAAAGCAATGTGCAATTCATAAAAAACACCGTTGTAAGTACCATTCCAAAAGTGGTCACAATAGATGCTGAAGGAAATGATAATATGGTGTTGGTCAATGCGAAAGCAGCAGCTGGCTACCCTCAAAATATAAGTGACAGCAGCTGGTATAAGCAGTTACCAGCCTTTGATTTACCCATTCCAGAATTCAGAAATGCTACTTATAGGGGGTTTCAAGTAGAAGGTGATTCTATGTTACCTAACCTCAGGCCTAAAGAATGGGTGCTGGCAAAATCTATTGAGAGTATAGATCATATTAGCCCCAATAAAATTTATGTGGTGGTATTATACGATTCTGTGATGGTTAAAAAGATCCAGCGACATTCTTCTGGCAACTACTTAAGTTTAATTTCAATCAATGAATCTTACGAACCTTATGAAATAAGTTCAGATCAAATACAAGAGATTTGGCAGGTGAGTAGTAAAATTAGTTTTGGCGTAGAAGAGCCTGCAGACAATGGACTTTTAAGACAACTACAAGCGTCTATGGAAGATTTAAAAAAACAACTTCACTTGGCTAGCTTATCCAATAATAAGGGCGTAGCCTAGTTGAAATTTAAAAACCTACAGCAGCGTCGTCTCCTCTAGGATCTGCACCTGCTTCTAACTGACCATTTTCAAGCACCCTAATAGCGTCTACTTTTCCTATAATTCTAGTGCGCTCTTCATTGATTAAGTAGCCCTTTTCTTTAAGCGTAGAAAGGGTATTTTTAGAAAAGCCTTTTGGTTCAAAAATAACCGTGTCTGGAAGCCATTGGTGGTGAAATCTGGGAGCGTTCACTGCATCTTGCATGGAGAGTCCGTGTTCATAAGCATTGAGAATGGTTTGGGCTACAGCTGTAATAATAGTGGACCCTCCAGGAGTCCCTACCACCAACCATAATTTACCTTCTTTCTCTACGATAGTAGGTGTCATGCTGCTGAGCATTCGCTTACCAGGAGCAATGCTATTGGCTTCTGCACCAATGAGCCCAAACATATTTGGCACGCCAGCTTTAGCAGAAAAATCATCCATTTCATTGTTAAAGAAAAAGCCTAATTCCTCCGAATAAAGTTTAGAACCAAAAGCCCCATTTAAAGTAGTTGTAACGGAAACTGCATTGCCATCTTGATCTACAATAGAATAGTGGGTAGTTTCTTCGCTTTCCATAATTTGAATAGCTCCATGAGATACCTCAGAAGACAGCGTAGCTTTGTCAAAGGAGAAATTACTCATGCGCTCTTTTAAATAAGCGTCACTCAATAGTACATCTAATGGAATTGGACTGAAGTCAGGGTCTCCCAAATAGAAGTTTCTGTCTGCATAAGCACGCCTAGAAGCCTCCGTAAATAGTTGTATGGCTTGAGGGGAGTTGTGGCCAAAATCCTTCATATTATAAGGTTCCATCATTTTAAAAATCTGATGCATTGTAACGCCTCCACTACTTGGAGGGCTCATAGAAATGATTCTGAGGTCTTTGTAATTAAATATGACAGGCTGCCTCCATACGGCTTCATAATTGGCTAAATCTTCCCTAGTGATGAATCCACCTCTTTCTTGAATAAAAGCAGCTATTTTTTCTGCCATTTCCCCTTCGTAAAATGCTTTTCTTCCACCTTTAGCAATCGCAGCTAGTGTTGTAGCTAAAGCGGGATATTTTATAGTGTCTCCAGCTACATAATGTTGTGCAAACAAAGACTGTTCGCCACTAATTTTGGCAATAATCTCCCGTTGTCTAGCCATTGATTTGGCTTGCTTTTCAGTGACAATTACCCCTTTTTTGGCCAGGGCAATTACTGGAGCTAAAATTTCACCAAAGGGCAACGACCCCATCTTTGCATGTACTTCCGTTATTCCAGCAATAGTTCCAGGAACCCCTACAGCGGTAGCACCTAAAGTGCTCATTCCAGGAATGACATTTCCCAATTCATCTAGGTATAAATCTCTGTGTACACTGGCTGGTGCTTTTTCTCTGTAGTCAATACTACCTACATCTCCATTGGCTTTTCTATAAACCATAAAACCACCTCCTCCAAGATTACCAGCAAAAGGATACGCAACGGCAAGGGCCAGCTCTGTGGCGACCATTGCGTCAAAAGCATTACCCCCTTTAGCCAAAATAGCACTCCCTATAGCAGAGGCTTCCTGCCTAGCAGACACCACCATTGCATTTTCAGTGACCAATCCACTGGGTGGAACTTCTGTTTTACAACAAAGGTTTAAGAGTAAAACAGCAAATAATAGGAGTGATTTTAAATATGACTTCATAGTATGGTGGTTGATATAAACTTATTTGAGGGTGTCAAAACTTGCCTTTGAAAAGATAATCAATTCTTTGAAAAAAGAATCAAAATCATTTTCTAAATCTGTATAATGCGTTATTAGGTCTTTACTGGCCTCATCTAATTTGGCGCTGAACTTTGTGCGGCGCTGCATTCCTTTTAGAATCTGGTCAATACCTTCTATACTTTTATAGGCTACCAGCCAATTCTGCTTTTTCATATAGGGAAAAAGATGCTGGGTTTTTAAAGGCAATTCCTCGAAATGATTGTCTAAAAGTGTATAGAAATCATGAGCAAATACCTCTAGAGGTATACAGTGGTAGTTGGCCCATTTAACGGCAAGAAAATGGTCGTAAAAAATATCTACAATGACCCTGCTGTAATGGCCGTGTGCTTTAAAAATTCTCTTACAACTTTTTTTAAAAATAGGATGTTGGTCTGTAAATTCATCAATAGCTCTGTGCAGCAAAACACCTTTTTGGAAATCTATAGGAAAATGTTCCAAAGCTTGTCTTTTTAAGCCGTCTGCCATAAAATTACCTATGCTGATTCCTGGGTGGTCAAACGACAAATATATATGGGCTAGAAAATTCAAAAAAAGATACTTTAGAGATGGTAGGCCACTAATTTACAAATTGCCCGTTGCAAAACCCATAGCAGGTCTTATATTTGTCGTATAAATAATTCACATGACACTGATTAAATCTATATCTGGTATTAGAGGTACCATTGGAGGTGCTGTTTCAGAAAATTTAACTCCGCTAGACGTGGTTAAATTTACAGCGGCTTATGCTACTATACTCAAAGAATCACATAAAAATAAAGCCGTAAATGTTGTGGTAGGAAGGGATGCTAGGATCTCAGGTCCTATGGTGCAGTCTTTGGTACAAGCCACCCTTGTTGGAATGGGCGTAAATGTTATAGATTTGGATCTTTCCACCACACCCACTGTCGCTATAGCGGTGCCATTAAAAGCTGCTCAAGGGGGAATAATTCTCACAGCGAGTCACAATCCTAAACAGTGGAATGCACTTAAATTGCTCAATGAAAAAGGAGAGTTTATTTCAGCAGCGGTAGGACAAAGGGTCTTAGAATTAGCTGAGGAAGCGTCTTTTGAATTTGCAGCAGTAGATCATTTGGGCAGCCAATTAACAGACAATTCATTCCTGGAAAAGCACATAGAGGAGGTATTAAAATTAACTCTTGTCAACGAAGCGGTGATTAAAGCAGCCAAGTTTAAGGTGGTTGTAGACGGGGTAAATTCTTCAGGAGGGATTTATATTCCAGCTTTACTAGAAGCAATGGGCGTAGAGGTTATAAAACTATTCTGTGACCCTACTGGTCATTTCCCTCATAATCCAGAACCTTTAGAAGAACATTTAACAGATATTAAGGCTGCTGTACTAGCTCATAAAGCAGATTTGGGTATTGTTGTAGATCCAGACGTAGATCGATTGGCATTTATTAGTGAAGATGGTAGCATGTTTGGAGAAGAATACACTTTAGTGGCTTGTGCAGATTATGTGCTTTCTAAAACACCAGGAGCAACAGTCTCCAATTTGTCTTCTACAAGAGCACTTAGAGATGTAACCCAAAAACACGGACAAAAATACACAGCCTCTGCAGTAGGAGAAGTCAATGTAGTAACTGCCATGAAGGCGGAAAATGCTGTAATTGGTGGAGAAGGAAATGGAGGAATTATCTATCCAGAAAGCCATTACGGTAGAGATGCTTTAGTGGGTGTAGCCCTCTTTTTAATGCTTTTGGCAGAGAAAAAGACCACTGCCTCTGCGCTCAGGGCAACTTATCCAGCCTATTTTATGAGAAAGGATAAGATAAGCCTTACGGAAGATATTAATGTAGACGCTATTTTAACGGCTATGGCTACTTTATACAAAGAAGAAGAGGTCAATACTACGGATGGGGTTAAAATTGATTTTGAGCACCATTGGGTGCACTTGAGAAAGTCTAACACGGAACCTATCATTAGGATTTATACGGAGGCCACTTCTTTAGATTTGGCCACTTCCGTGGCCGATGCCATGATGCAACAAATTTTAGACCTCAGTAAGAAAGTTTAAGAGGCGTCTTGTTTTTCATTTTTTTGAGAACTTATTCACCCATTGGTTTTTTACCGCGGTGTTTCCAACGTTTGTGGGTCCATAGATAATGGGCAGGTTCCTCCTGAATTTGAGACTCCGCTTTAAGAAGAAATTCTTTGGTTATTTCTCCCGGAGTTGTATGAGCACCACTAGTAGTAATGGGCTCAAAAGTAGCGTGAAACATCCCTCTTTTTGCTTTTTTAACCCTTAAAAACACCACGGCTAAGTCTAATTTTTGTGCCAGTACTTCTGCGCCGTTATAAACAGGAACCTCTACGCCCATGAAGGAACCCCAAGCTTTTGCTTTGGACATTGGAGGAGATTGATCTGCTACCATACCATAGACTGCTTTTACGCCATTTTTTTCATTCTGTACAATGGTTCTAAAGGTTTCTGCCTGTGTGATGGGTGTGGTATTCCACCTACTTCTCAATTTTTTGATCCAAGCGTCAAAATAAGGATTGCCAATTTTCTGGTAAACGGCATAGCCTTTTTCTGATATATAATTGTTTATACTCACATTCCATTCCCAATTGGCGTAATGAGAACAAACCAACAATACAGACTTTGTTTTTAAAATCTCATTTAGGACATTAATATTCTGAACCTGATACCGCTCTTTTACTCCAGCCTTACTGAGGTTCATGGTTTTAACCATTTCCATAAATAAATCACATAAGTGTCTGTAAAATTGTCTTCTAATAAGTTGGAGTTCTTTGAGCTCTTTATTGGGGAAACAGAGGACAAGATTCTCCAACACTACTTTTTTTCTGTAGCCAAAAAAATAAAATAATTTAACAAAGAAAATATCAGACAATAGATAGAAAAGTGGCCTAGGTAATTTGGATACTACCCATAAGTGTGGGTAGATAAGAATGAATACCAGTAAATGCATTGTATTTAATTAAAGGGTAAATGTAGGGATATTTTAGTTTTTAATTCCATGAAGTGTATCTTCGTGATCAATCTTTTGATTTTTAATCATGAACATGCACCCAATAACAATATTAATCATGGCACTTAACGGTTTAGTGTCTTTTAAAGGTTTTAGCGACGCTTCATTTTTTGATCGCTACAAATTTCAGATAAAGTCTATTCAACAAGGAGATTATAAAAGGTTATTTACAGCTGGTTTTCTTCATGTAGATGTGAACCACCTTATTTTTAATTTGTTTACTTTTTACTTCTTTTCAGATGTAATTGTCCAATTATTAGGTCCTGTTGCATTGGTCATTATCTATGTGGTAAGCTTGTTTTTGGGAAGTTATTTTGGTTTGTTTATTCATAAGAAGGAACCCTATTACAGCGCTGTTGGTGCGAGTGGGGCAGTAACAGGAGTGCTGTATGCTGCTATTTACCTTATGCCTGAAATGAGATTGGGAATACTATTTATTCCTATTCCACTTCCTGCTTATGTAGTTGGATTGGGCTATATGATATACACTATTTACGGAATGAAAAAGAGGACAGGAAATATTGGTCACTCTGCACATTTTGGAGGAGCAATTGGCGGTTTACTCATGGCCATTGTTTATGTACCTAGCCAACTCACCGCAAATCCTATAGCGGCTATTTGTTTATTAGCCCCATTAGTATTTATGGGGGTGTTGCTATATAAGGACAGTTTTGAATAAAAAATGGCTTTGTGGAAAGTTTTTATTCCCATAAAGCCATTTAAAATGATGTATTTATTTTTTTAAGGCAGCATCTTAGCGATTTGAGCCCCTAGAGCTGCTCCCCTGAGGTCTTTGGCTACAATGGTTCCATTTTCATCCAAAATAAATGTAGCTGGAATAGCATTAATATTGTATTGTTTTGCAATTGGGTCACTAAAATAAGCCAATGAAGAAATGTGGTGCCAATCCATTTGATCCGCCGCGATTGCTGTGATCCAATCCTCTTTTTTCTTATCAAGAGAAATGCTTATAATCTCAAGACCCTTTTCGTGGTATTGATTGTAAACCGCTACCACATTCGGATTTTCTGCCCTACATGGTTTGCACCAGGCTGCCCAAAAGTCAATGATGGTCACTTTACCTTTCAAAGCAGAGAGTGAGATGGTTTCTCCATTCGGATTAGGCCCAGAAAAATCGATTGCTTTACTTCCAATGGCAGTACTTAAGTTAGCTTCCCAAAGGGTCATTAACTTTTTGCCAGCATCGGTTTGTTTTATCTCCGGACTGATCGCTTCTATTAATTCTTTAATTTTTTGTTCTTCAACCGCTTTAGAGGCAAACATTCGTTCAATTAGTAAAACGGTGATGAGGGAGCCAGGATGTTCTGCAGCAAAATTGATTTCGTAAGATTTAGCCTCTTCTTGCAACTCCATATATTCTTCTCTCAGCGAATCAATAAATGCTTCTTTTCCGTTCGCTCTAGCGTTTTGTAGGTCATTGGCAATTCCATTAGCTCTTTCTGAAAATCCTTGCGATGTAGTCACAAATTCTGAGAACCAAATATTTTGATCACTCCCACTGAGTTTAGCCATATTGAGACTGTCCTTTTGTGCCTTTACTTCTATACGGGCATTTTCTAAAATTACGGGGATATTGCCATTGGCATTTTCAAAGAATAAATAATGCATGGCTGGAAATTCCTGTGAACCCTTAAAAGTGGCTAGCCCATTTACTGCAGCAGTTGAGTCTACCGTTATGGGAGAATTTGTAGCATCTATATATTTTAAAAATACTTTAGATTGATCTGGTAAATCTTTCACCTCAATTTTAAGGCTATACCCCCCTTGATTACTACAAGCAAGCATAAGTCCAAGACCGAACAATACTAAAATTGATTTAACAGTAATCTTTTTTAAGGAAAAAGTGGAAATAAATGTCATTTGAAATTATTTTATGTTTCCAAAGGTAAACTTATCTGTCATAATTTAAAAAAGCCACCAGGTATTTTTAATTTTCGATATAAATAACTTTAAATTGTTTGTTTTCAATAGATCTGTATTACGGTAAAACTTAAATAAAGTATTTTTACTTAAAATTTTGTTTTTCCATGAATGTTGCTTTAGAAAAATTATCTCAATCGCTTAATGGATCTGTTCAATTAGATCCTTTAAGCAAGGCTTTATATGCAACAGATGCATCTGTTTACCGGAAAATGCCCCTAGGAGTAGCATTTCCTAAAGACCTTGAAGACCTTCAAAGCATTGTTCAATTTTGTAATGAAAATGGCGTGGGCTTAATTCCACGAACTGCCGGGACATCTCTTGCAGGTCAATGCGTAGGAGATGGGTTAGTGGTAGACGTCTCCAAATATTTCACTAATATTATTTCATTGAACTTGACTAAGAAACAGGTCACTGTTCAGCCTGGTGTGATTAGAGATGAACTCAATGATTATTTAGCCCCCCATGGATTATTTTTTGGTCCAAACACCTCTACTGCAAATCGTTGTATGATTGGTGGCATGGTGGGAAATAATTCCTCTGGCACAACTTCAATAAAATACGGTGTTACGAGAGAGAAAGTTGTTTCCATGAAAACAGTGTTGTGGGATGGAAGTACTGCAGAATTTAAGGATTTAAGCAGTGATGCTTTTAAAGATAAAATGCTTGAGGCGTCGGCCGAAGGCCAAATATACAAGGGCATACATGATTTGTTGTCGCCCTTGGAGATTCAATCTCAAATCACAGAAGCTTTTCCAAAGAAAGAGATACACAGAAGGAATACAGGTTATGCGATTGACCTTTTATTGGAAGCAGATATTCTTGGAGGTAATGCACCTTTTAATATGGCGCATTTGCTCTCTGGTAGTGAAGGTACGCTTGCCTTGACCACAGAAATTACTTTACAATTAGACGACATTCCACCGTCTTATGCTGCTATGGTCGTAACACACTACAACAGTCTTGAGGATTGCCTAAAAGATGTTGCTCCAGTGATGAAATGTGATTTGTATACCTGCGAAATGATGGATAAAATCATTTTAGACTGTACCAAAAGCAATAGAGAACAATCAGAAAACCGCAAGTTTATAGAAGGAGACCCTGCCGCTGTTTTAATGTTGGAAGTAAGGGCTTTTTCAGAGGAAGCCCTTCAGGAAAATCTAAGTGTGCTACTGGACCAGATTAATACATCTGGATGGAGTTATGCTGCCCCTATTTTAAGGGGATCGGATATTGGAAGAGCTGGAGCACTTAGAAAAGCTGGATTAGGGCTTCTTGGAAATATGGTTGGAGATAAAAAAGCGGTGGCATGTATAGAAGATACTGCGGTTGCTTTGGAAGACTTAAAAGATTTTATTGGAGAATTTACTTCCATTATGAAACGTTATGACCAGGATGCGGTGTATTATGCCCATGCAGGTGCTGGTGAAATCCATCTAAGGCCTATTTTAAATTTAAAAGAATCTAAGGACGTCTCATTATTTAGAGCCATTACTACAGATGTTGCTCACTTAAC
Source organism: Flavobacteriaceae bacterium (assembly GCA_029238555.1). The sequence goes on along the minus strand of JAQWFV010000148.1, from coordinate 21,554 downwards.
TAAAAAATACAAGGGCTCATTTAGTGGAGAACATGGAGATGGTATTGTAAGGGCAGAGTTTATTCCTATGCTTATTGGAGCAGAGAATTATGCGCTCTTAGAGTCTGTAAAACAATTGTTTGACCCTAATGGTATTTTTAATCCTGGTAAAATTGTCAAGGCTTATGCTATGGATGCATCACTGAGGTATGAAATTAACAGGGAGGAACCTAACATAGACACCTTATTAGATTTTTCAGACAAGCAAGGAATTTTAAGGGCAGCTGAATCTTGTAATGGTAGTGGTGATTGTAGAAAAACTCACGAATCTGCTGGTGGAATGTGTCCAAGTTACCATGTGACAAAAAACGAAAAAGATACGACTAGGGGGAGGGCTAATGCATTGAGGGAGTTTTTGACACACCCTAATTCATTAAAGGAACCCAGGAATGCTTTTGACAACCAAGCTTTAAAAGAAGTTTTTGACCTTTGCTTAAGTTGTAAGGCCTGTAGCAGTGAATGCCCTAGTAATGTAGATATAGCCTCTTATAAAGCGGAGTTTTTATATCAGTATCAGGAAGCAAATGGGTATAGCTTTAGGTCAAAGTTATTTGCTTACAACACCCAATTAAACAAACTGAGCAGTTTGGTGGCGCCTTTGACTAATGCGGTGTACAAGTCTCCTTTATCTGGAGTAATTAAGCGTTTGAGTGGGGTGTCTCAAAAAAGATCTCTGCCAGAGGTGGGGCGTTTTAATTTTCAGAAATTTTTAGACCATCAATCAAAGAAATTTGAATTGACCAAGCAAACAGTTGTCTTGTACGTAGATGAGTTTACTCGCTATATGGATATAGAGATAGGTAAAGATGCCATTTTATTACTGCTTAATCTGGGGTATAAAGTGCAACTGTGGCAAGCAGAAAGCGGCAGGACTTTTATATCTAAAGGATATTTGAAACAAGCCAAAGCCATTGCAGAAAGAAATATAAGTGACGCTTCTTTGTTTCTGGAACAGCAGTGGCCTATTTTAGGGATTGAGCCTTCTGCTATTTTGAGTTTTAGAGACGAATACAAGCGTTTGAGTCCGGATCATGCCATGGTAGAAAAATTGGCTTTGCATTCATTTTTGATCGAGGAATTTCTCGTGGCTGAGTTTAATCGTGGAGAAATTAGTCCTGAAATGTTTCACAACAATGAAAAACAAATTAAAGTCCATGTCCATTGCCACCAGAAATCTTTGGTAAATTCTAAGGTAACTTTTGACTTATTAAATATTCCATCTAAACATAAGGTCACCTTAATCCCTTCAGGATGTTGTGGTATGGCTGGCTCTTTTGGTTATGAAGAAGAACATTACGACTTGAGTATGTCTGTTGGTGCTTTAACCTTGTTTCCTGCGGTCTCTAAGGCCGCTGAAAACGTTATAATTGCTGCAAACGGAACTTCTTGTAGACACCAAATAAAAGATGGTACCCAAAGAGACGCCAAACACCCCATTACTATTTTAAAGGAATCCCTTCTTTAAATATTCTGGAAACAAAGGGATAATATCTATGTCATCTTCTGGTTCGCTAGAGAAAAATGGCACCAGTTTATCGTTTTGATAGTGGTAGACTTTCCACCTGTTAAAATGAAATTCTAATGCGGTTAAGCTCTCTACCCAGTCTCCTGAATTTAGATAAGTGGTGCGCCCTTTAGGGGTTTCTATAATCTCTTTTTTTGTTTGGTGAATGTGGCCACATACTACATAGTCATAGCCGTTTTCAATGGCTAAACTGGCTGCAGTTTCTTCAAAGTCTTGGACGTATTTAACTGCAGATTTTACAGACTGTTTAATTTTACTTGAAAGGGAGTATTTTTCCTTGCCCATTTTATCTAAGCACCAATTTACCCAGCGATTCATCAGAATCAGAGAATCATATCCATAGCCACCCAATCGTGCGAGCCATTTGGCATTTTGAATGGAGAGGTCAAAAACATCTCCGTGAAAAAACCATGCTTTTTGCCCATTTAGATCCAGTATTAGCTTGTCTACAATACTGAAGTTTCCCATTTTTGTATCTGAAAATCTTCGCAACAGCTCGTCGTGATTTCCTGTGATATATATGACTTCAGTTCCCTTTGAGGCCATATTGATAATTTTTTTTATGATTTTTAAATGTGATTTGGGAAAGTAGCGCTTGCTAAACTGCCAAATATCTACAATGTCACCATTTAGAATTAATTTTTTTGGTGCAATACTATTGAGATAAGTTAAAAGCTCGTCTGCATGACACCCATAAGTGCCTAGATGAACATCTGAAATAACGGCAATATCTAAGGGTCTTTTTTTCAAAACAATATAATTTATTCAAATTTCTATTTTTTCTGGCTTTGAGGTTTAAACGATAAGTTAAGTTCTCATAAACAGTTGGTTAAATTAATTGCCTCAATGTTTTCCATAGGTTAATTGTGAATTATAAAACACTAAATTTTGATAGGGACCCATTAAAAAGTATATTTGATTTTATTTTTATTATGGCAGGTAATAGTTTCGGTACCCTTTTTAAACTCAGTAGTTATGGTGAATCTCATGGAGAAGCCATTGGCGGTGTTATTGATGGTTGTCCTTCAGGAGTGGTTTTAGATATGAAAGCCATACAAAGAGATTTAGACAGAAGAAAACCAGGGCAATCTGCTATTGTTACCCAACGAAAAGAACCGGATGAAGTGAAGATACTGTCTGGTGTATTTGAGGGAAGAACTACAGGAACACCTATTGGTTTTGCTATTTTTAACACCAACCAGAAATCTGCAGACTACTCCCATATAAAGGATTCTTACAGACCTTCTCATGCAGATTATGTATACGACCAGAAATACGGCTTTAGAGACTATAGAGGCGGAGGAAGAAGTAGCGCTAGAGAAACAGCAGCGAGAGTTGTTGCTGGTGCTATAGCAAAGCAATTTTTAGCACCAATGTCTTTTCAGGCTTATGTTTCCCAAGTGGGTGAAATTACTTTAGATAAGACTTATGACCAATTGGACCTGTCTTTAGCAGAAACAAACGATGTGAGGTGCCCAGATAATGAAGTAGCTGCTAGAATGGAGCAGCACATTAAAGAGATAAAAAAACAAGGAGACACTATAGGGGGGGTTATTGATTGTGTGATTAAAAATGTACCTGTAGGCTTAGGAGAACCTGTTTTTGATAAATTGCACGCCCAACTAGGAAAAGCAATGCTGTCTATAAATGCTGTTAAAGGTTTTGAGTTTGGTAGTGGTTTTCATGGGGTAACCATGAAAGGAAGTGAGCACAACGATGCATTTAATACAGACGGCAGTACACAAACAAATTTTAGTGGAGGTATTCAAGGAGGGATAAGCAATGGAATGGATATTTATTTCAGAGTTGCTTTTAAGCCTGTTGCTACGGTACTACAATCTTATGATACTATAGATAAAGCGGGAAATGCGGTAAAAACCCAAGGAAAAGGACGACACGATCCCTGTGTTGTGCCAAGAGCAGTACCTATTGTAGAAGCTATGGCTGCCATGGTATTAGCAGATGCTCTCCTTTTTAATAAAACTCAATCTAAATAGATATGCGCAAACTAGAATTGCATTGGAAAATACTTATTGGAATGTTCTTAGGGGTATTATTTGCCTTTATAATGGTTAATTTTAACTGGGGTCCAGACTTTGTATCTGACTTTATAAAGCCTTTTGGAACAATCTTCATTAATTCTCTAAAGCTCATTGCTGTTCCTCTTATACTAGCTTCTTTGATAAAAGGAATTTCAGACCTTAAGGATATTTCTAAGCTCTCTAAAATGGGCGGAAGAACCATTGGTATATATATTCTAACAACTGTTATTGCGGTAACTATTGGACTTGGAATAGTCAATATTATTAAACCAGGTAATTCTATTTCTGAAGCCACTCGATTAGAATTGGTTGAAAATTATTCTGGAGACGCTAATGAAAAAATCATGGCTGCTGCAAAACAACAAGAATCTGGGCCTTTACAAGCTTTAGTAGACCTAGTGCCTTCGAATATTTTTAAAGCCGCTAGTGACAATGGCAATATGTTGCAAGTGATATTTTTCGCCATATTCTTTGGAATAGGCCTCATCCTAATTCCAGAAAAACAAGCTAAGCCGGTGAAAGATTTCTTTGATGGGTTTAATGAAGTCATACTAAAATTGATTGATTTAATTATGCTTGCTGCTCCCTACGGTGTATTTGCTTTATTGGCTGCATTGGTTGTTGAAGCGCCAAGTGCAGACTTATTTAAAGCCCTTGGCTGGTATGCTTTATGTGTACTTCTAGGATTAGCAATTATGATTGGGTTTTATATTTTAGTGGTCTATATATTCACTAAACGTTCACCATCCTTCTTTGTTAAAGGTATTTCACCTGCGCAATTACTAGCTTTTTCAACCTCTTCAAGTGCAGCTACACTTCCTGTAACCATGGAAAGGGTAGAGGAGCACCTTGGTGTGGAGGAGGAAGTGACTAGTTTTGTACTTCCGATTGGAGCAACAGTTAATATGGATGGATCGAGTTTATACCAAGCAGTAGCAGCGGTATTTATCGCTCAAGCCTTTGGTATGGATTTAGATTTTTACACCCAATTAGGCATTATTGTTACAGCCACTTTAGCTTCTATAGGTAGCGCTGCTGTTCCAGGTGCTGGAATGGTTATGTTGGTAATTGTGTTAGCTCAAGCGGGTATTCCAGAGGCAGGATTGGCTTTGATTTTTGCGGTAGACAGGCCTTTAGATATGTGTAGAACTGTTGTGAATGTCACAGGAGATGCAGCCGTATCTATGTTAGTGGCTAAATCTATTGGTAAATTAAAGGATGAGCCTTTAGAAAAGAATTGGGACGACAACCTTCCTGCTTAAACCCATTAAGTTATATAGGACTTCTTAAGCATTTGTTTTAAAGCAAGTATTTTCAGTAAAATCACTGAGATTACAGCTTTGTTTACTGCCAAACCATTTGGTCCTGTTTTTAGCGGTATAGTCATAGCAGAAATCACTTATTTTAGAGGGTACACATTGTATTAGTACACCTATCAAATACCAGTATGGTAGTAGCTTTAATATTTGAATTATAGCTTCTGATTTTATATAATACGCTTTATTAGGATCAATTAGAATAACAGAGTCTAAAGGAAGGGTACCATTTGTTTTTTCTTCCAAATACAAGCCTCTTTCTCTGAGTAATTGAATACCAAAAGGGGAATTTAGCGGTACAAAGCAGAAATTTTTATTGAGATCTTTTGGTGCAATAAAACGAACCGCCCAATGACACAATCCACAGTCTCCGTCAAATAATACCCATTTTTTATTGGGCATCTTTTGTGGTATGAAAGGTTGCTTTTCTGCCATTGAGCACAACTTAAATTAAGATTTACTAACAAATTCTAGTTGGTCTAAACTTACATTTGTAGTAAACATTCCATAGTTAACAATGGCTTTGTTTTTCTCTATGGCGTCTATACTTCCAACAGCTTTTCCATCTTTTAGACGTACTTTATAACCAACTTCAAGTTTGATTTTTGGGGCAGGAGGTGGGGTGGGCTTTATCTTTTCTTTCTTTTTCTTTTCTCTGATTACAGCCACTTTTTTAGCGACTTCTTCCACCACAGCTTTTTTCGCTACTTTTTCTTTCTTAAGTACTTGAGCTGTTTTTTTCTTTCTCTTACTATTTTCAATTTCCACCACTTTAATTAATTCAGAAACTAACTGTCGTTTTTTGTGGTGAATAAAATATTGTTCCGCTAAGTCATTGACTTTGTTGCCCAGTTGAATCATGCGTTTATCTTGATCGTACAATTCTTGATACTTAACAAGCTTGGTTTGTATTTTTTCATTCAAAACTTCTAGTCTAGAAGCTTCATCTCTAGTTTTAGATTCTACCTCTTTCAGTTTTGATCCTGTTGCTGCCATCTGTGATCGCTCTTTTTGCAATTTTGCAATGGTAGCGTCAAATCTAACCTTTCCCCTTTCAATTTTCTTTTTTGCTTTATTAATTAAGCTATACGGTATGCCATTTTTTTGAGCTACTTCAAAAGTAAAAGACGCTCCTGCCTGTCCTAGAATAAGTTGAAAGGTCGGTGCCAAGGACTTGGCGTCAAACAGCATATTGGCATTAGACATATAGGGTAAATCATTGGCCAACATTTTTAAGTTGGCATAATGCGTAGTAATCACTCCAAAAGCCTCCCGTTCGTAAAAAACTTCCAAAAATGTTTCCGCTAGGGCACCACCTAATTCAGGATCAGTTCCAGTACCAAATTCATCTATTAAAAATAATGTTTTATCATGACATTTTTTTAAAAATGAATTCATGTTTTTTAATCGGTAACTATAGGTACTTAAATGATTTTCAATGGATTGGTTGTCGCCAATATCTGTCAATATTTTTTCAAAAAGAATAACCTCACTTCTTTCATGAACAGGGATTAACATACCGCTTTGAAGCATTAATTGAAGTAGTCCAATTGTTTTAAGCGTAATACTTTTTCCTCCAGCATTTGGACCTGATATGACAATAATTCTGTTTTCTTGCTCTAATTTAATGGTTTGTGGATAGGTAGTATCTCCACTATTTTTATTTGCTAAAAACAATAAAGGATGAAATGCGTCTCGCAAATGCATTTCTCTTTTTGAATTAATTTTAGGTAACACACCGTTCATTTCTAAGGCATATTTAGCTTTTGCAGCTACTATGTCAATATCTCTGAGATAATCTTGACAAGTGGCTAGATCTGCTCTGTAGGGCTTTATGTCATTTGTAAGTCTGTTTAAAATCTTAAATATTTCTTCCTGCTCTTCAAAAATTAAGTTACTTAATTGTGTACTGTAGGCCAAACTGGCTTCAGGAACCACATAAACAATACTACCAGTTTTTGAAGCACCCAAAACAGCGCCTTTAATTTTTTTTCTATACATGGCTTTTACAGCCAAAACCCTTCTGTTGTCTACTATAGATTCTCTAATCTCATCTAAAAATTCAGCAGCCTGGTACCTCTGGAGTGCCGCACCAAAACTCTGATTTATTTTAGATTTTAAGCCCACCATTTGTCTTCTTATAGACATTAAGTTGTCGGAAGCACCGTCTCTTATTTCTCCAAATTTGTCAAATATTTGATTGGTGCGTTCTGGAATTTCTTTCTGATAGCTTAGCGATAAACTGTTCCCATGTAGTATGGGATAATAGTCCTTAAACTTTTCAAAAAACTTCTTGTGTGCATTGATGGATTCGCAAATAACTACTATCTTCTTGAAACCATTGAGTTCAAGTGTTGTGTTGTCTATCTTGAGCAGTTTAAGTTCTTCATTAATATGCTCAAACCCATGGTTGGGTATTCTGTTGTCACTGGTAAAAGACGCCAAATACTCGTTAGTTTCACCAAGCAATTTCTCAACGATCTCTAGTTCTAATTTCGGCGTTATTTCTAGGGCTAATTCTTTTCCTAAAGTAGTATTACACCTATGAGAAATGTGGGTTAATACAGTATTAAATTCTAAATCTTGAAGTGTTTTTTGAGAGATATTCAAAGTGACATATATTAGCAGCAATTAGTTGGTTTAATTGAATAAACCCTTTATTTTTAATCACAAAAGTACAAATAAATGTTTCTAGATTGTCCAAGTGAATGGAGGGATTTCCTTCATGAAATATATTCTCATGAAAAATTCCAAAAGCTATCTCATGAAGTTAGTATGCTTTATAGGGATACGGTTTGTTACCCCGCTAAAGAGAATATTTTAAATGCTTTTTATCAATGTTCTTTTGAAGGGCTTAAAGTGGTCATTATTGGACAAGACCCTTATCATGGAGCCCATCAAGCACACGGCTTATCATTTTCAGTACCGCTAGGGGTGCCACACCCCCCTTCATTGAGAAATATTTTTATAGAACTTTCTAATGATTTGGACTGCGATTATCCAATATCAGGCGACCTTACATCATGGGCCAATCAAGGGGTGTTATTACTCAATGCAGCATTAAGTGTTAGGGCAGGGGAGGCTGCTAGTCATTTAAAGCTATGGGATAGTTTCACTAAATCTGTTGTTCAAGGACTCAACGCGAAAAATAAACCCATTGTATTTGTTTTATGGGGGAATTTTGCTCAAAAATATGAACGCTATATTACGGGAGACCATCATAGGATTTTAAAGACAGGACACCCATCTCCATTAAGTGCGAACCGCGGCTATTGGTTTGGCAATAAACATTTTTCTCAGATAAATGAAATATTAAAACAATGGGGACAAAAACCTATACATTGGGTGCTTTAAAGATTGTTTTTAACAATCAGGTCTAAGGTCATTTTAATGGCTTTTTTAACTACTTTATCTGGCTCTAAAGAAAAAGTGCCTGAAGCTCTATTAGCCAAAATACAATTGACCGAAACAGCTTTATGTCCAAGTAGTGCAGCTAATCCATAAATACCCGAGGTTTCCATTTCTAAATTAGTAATCAATTGGTCATTAAATCTAAATGACTCAAGATTGGCTTTCATCTTTTCATTAGCAAGTGGAAGTCTTAGTATTCTTCCTTGAGGCCCATAAAATCCTACATTAGTTAAGGTAATCCCTTTTAAGACATCCAATTCATCATAGAGATTAAGTAAGTCCAAAGAAGCGTGAACTACATATGGACTAGACTTATTTCCACTCCAGTTCATGTGTTTTTTAAATGCTTCAGAAAAAGGCACATCTAAAAGATGTTTTGTCTCATAAAAATGGAGTAAAGCATCTAAACCTATGGCTTTTTCAGAGATTAAAATGCTGTCTACCGGAATATGCTCTTGAATGGCACCAGAAGTTCCTATTCTAAAAATATTTAAAGAAGTTAATGATTCTTTTAATACCCTATTGGAAAAATCAATATTTACCAAGGCATCTAATTCATTGAGGACAATGTCAATATTATCCGTTCCAATACCAGTAGATATAACACTAATTCGTGTATTCTTATAAATCCCTGTGTGTGTAACAAATTCTCTCTTTTGCTTTTTTACTTCAATAGAATCGAAAAGAGCAGAAACTTCAGCTACCCGATCAGGGTCTCCAACAGTAATCACATTATGAGATATTTCATTAGGTTTTAAATGCAAATGATAGATACTTTGATCTGCATTTAATATTAATTCAGAAGAGGCTAAGGGCATACTATAATTTAAAAAAAGTATTGTGATCTATGTCGTAAAGATATGCATACTTTAAAGCACCGCCTAAATAGAGTCCATCTTGTTTAATTTTACTGTAATAATTAGTCTGATTATTAAGAACTTTAGCCGTATTTCTCTTGAGTTTCACTGGTTTTAAAGAAGCAAAAAGGGGCTTGAGACTATGTAATATTTTATAATATTGTGAGTCTCCAAAACCAAAATTACCCTGATTTTTTAATACTTCGCTAACAAGTTCATTTTCATTGTCCAATGCTTTTATTTGTGCTGTTTTAAGAAGGTTTATTTCAGGAACATTTAAGCCATTTTTTAATGAAGGGAAACGAGATAAATGAAGGTCAAATGCTTGCTTTAGATAAGGAAAATTAAAATCTTCATAATTAGATAGTTGCGCAATTCTGATAGGGTTGTTGCTGCAATATAGTTGCCAAGCATAATCTGCAAATTCAATATCGTCTTGGTTTAAAACTATTCTATTTTCATAAAGTTCCAACACGCTATCTGGAGACAATTCACAAAATCCTTTAGAAGAAATACTATATAGACTTATTGGGTTAGAAACCACAGAAACTTCTGCATATTTTCTATGTGTTTTTAACCAACTTAAAACACCTAACATATTAATCTGGCAAAATAAGTCCGACTCAAACCACAAAACGATTTGCTCTTGACTTTTTTGCTTACATAAATTTCTATACTCCTTAAGTGTATAGTCAATAAAGGTTTTTTTAGAAATCTTGTAATTTTTATGAAGAAAGTCAAAGCGCTCTTTCCAGAAATCTTCAGTACCAACAGTATGAAGTGTTCTACCCTCGCAGAGCATTTCTCTCCATGTAATGACAGTTCCGTTTATGGGCAATTCCTTGAAATAATTAGTAAAGGAATCTCCATTAGTAATGTGGAGTATAGATTTCATATGAATTGGTTTGGCTAATAAATTTATACTTTTCCTACTAATAAAAAAAGTAAAAAAACGAATTAACCTCCAACTCGTTTTACTTTAAAACCCATACTAACAAGTAGTTGCATGATTTTTTCTCTGAAATCTCCTTGCATGATTAAGCTGCCGTTTTTGACACTCCCTCCAACACTTAATTCTTTTTTTAATTTTTTTGCCAAAATTTTAAATTCAGTATCGGTACCTAAAAATCCTTCGATTAAGGTGGTGGGCTTTCCTTTTCGTTTTTCGTATTTGCAAATCAACGCAGCTTCTTGAATAGGAATTTCGTCCGTGCTCTTAGAGGAGTCTGTAAGAGCTTGTTCAGAGACTTCGTGATCAGGAAAGAGATTCTTTAATTGGTCTTGTAAATCCATTATTTCTTTAAGCCTAATTCAATCAACCGCTCATTTAGATATGCTCCTGCTGTAATGTCTTCAAATGCCTTAGGATATTCCTCTGAAATACAATTATCAAGACAATTTAAAGGCATGGAAGATACTGGATGCATGAAAAATGGAATAGAGTACCTTGAGGTGCCCCAGAGTTCCTTTGGAGGGTTAATCACTTGGTGTATGGTAGATTTTAGCTGGTTGTTGGTCAATCTAGATAGCATATCTCCTACATTAATCATTAACTCATCTTCATTAGCTATAGCGTCTACCCATTCGTCATGATGATTTTTTACTTGTAAACCACGGCCATGGGCACCCATAAGCAATGTAATGAGGTTAATATCTCCGTGTGCTGCTGCTCGCACAGCATTTTTTGGCTCAGTTGTTATAGGGGGGTAGTGTATTGGTCTTAATATAGAGTTTCCAGCTGTTGCGTACTGCTCAAAATAATGCTCCTCTAAACCTATATGCAAAGCAAGTGCTTTGAGTACTTCCTTGGCAGTTTTTTCAAGAGCAATATAGACTTCTTTTCCAATGTCATTAAAATGAGACAACTCCTTTACATGAATATTTTCAGGATAATGGTCTCCTGAATTTTTTGGAGCTGCTTCGTATTGACCAAAATGCCAAAACTCCTTTAAATCTCCTTCTTTTCTTCCTTTAGCATGTTCCTTTCCAAAAGAGGTGTAACCCCTTTGTCCCGCGAGACCAGGAATTTCATATTGGTCTTTGATCTCTTGAGGAAGGTCAAAAAACAATTTAATTTCACGGTATAATTTGGCTACCAATTCATCTGTCAAAAAATGACTTTTTAAGGCTACAAACCCAATATTTTCAAAGGCTGATCCTATTTCTTTTATAAATTTTTGTTTGCGATCAAGATCACCTGACACAAAATCATTTAAATCTACACTTGGAATGGCGCTCATAATAATGTATTTATTAAAGCAAAGTTAATAAATCTAAGCCACAACCAATTGTGTAAAATTTGAAAGTTTATGTACATTTATAACAAGCTAGATCGCAAAAATGAAATATCACACAAAAGGACTTTCAGACCAACAATTGCTTGACATATACAGGGCACTTTTAAAGCCCAGAATGATAGAAGAAAAAATGCTTGTGCTGCTCAGGCAAGGTAAAATTTCAAAATGGTTTAGTGGTATTGGCCAAGAAGCTATATCTGTTGGAGTAACCTTAGCCCTAGATTCAGATGAATATATTTTGCCCATGCATAGAAACCTAGGTGTTTTTACTAGCAGAGACATTCCCCTTAATAGACTGTTTTCTCAGTGGCAAGGTAAAAAATCAGGTTTTACTAAAGGAAGGGATCGGAGTTTTCATTTTGGTTCCCAAGAATTTAAGATTATTGGAATGATTTCTCATTTAGGGCCACAACTTGGTGTGGCCGATGGCATTGCGCTGGCTTCAAAACTTAAAGGTAAAAATCAAATCACGGCTGTTTTTTCAGGAGAAGGAGCCACTAGTGAAGGAGATTTCCACGAAGCGCTCAATATTGCTTCCGTTTGGGATTTACCAGTACTGTTTTGTGTTGAAAACAATGGTTATGGATTGTCTACACCTACTAGGGAACAATACAGATGCGAAGCGATAGTAGATAAAGGTATTGGCTATGGAATGGAAGCCCACCAGATTGAGGGTAATAATATCGTAGAAGTATATCAAAGGGTTTGTGAAATTGCTGAAAGTGTCAGAAAAAATCCAAGACCCGTATTATTAGAGTTTTTAACTTTTAGAAGACGGGGCCATGAAGAGGCTAGTGGAACAAAATATGTACCCAAAGAACTCATTGAATCTTGGGAAGAAAAAGACCCCATTACAAACTTTGAAAACCATCTTTTAAACAAAAATATTCTAAATGATCAGTTGATTAAATCTTTTAAAAAAGATATAAAAAATGATATTCAGCAGGGTTTGGAAATTGCTTTTAATGAAGAATCTATTTCATTTGAGGAAAAATCTTTTGTAGAAGATGTATACAGCCCATTTATTTTTAAAGCGATAAAAAGTGGTGTTACAACAAGTTATATCAGGTTTATTGACGCTATCAAAGACGGTTTAAAAGAGGCCATGTCTGTTTTTGATAATACTATTATCATGGGACAAGATATTGCTGAATACGGCGGCGCGTTTAAAGTCACAGAAGGTTTTGTAGAACTATTTGGAAATGATCGGGTAAGGAATACCCCAATTTGTGAATCTGGCATAGTTGAAACAGCCATGGGTTTGTCTATTGGAGGCTTTAAATCAATTGTAGAAATGCAATTTGCAGATTTTGTAAGTTCAGGATTCAACCCTATTGTTAATTATCTCGCTAAGAATCATTTTAGGTGGGGAGAAAAAGCAGACGTTGTTATTAGAATGCCCTGTGGAGCAGGGGTGGGGGCAGGTCCTTTCCATTCTCAAACCAACGAGGCATGGTTTACAAAAACACCTGGTTTAAAGGTTGTCTATCCTGCTTTTCCAATGGATGCTAAAGGTTTATTAATATCAGCTATTGAAGATCCAAATCCAATTTTATTTTTTGAACATAAAGCCCTCTACAGATCCATTTCTCAAGCTGTCCCAAATGGATATTACAACCTTCCAATAGGTAAAGCAGCATTAGTTAAAGAAGGTACACAGGCAACCATTGTCACTTATGGCGCTGGAGTTCATTGGGCCATTGAAACGCTTGAAAAACATTCAGAATTAAGTGTAGATCTCATAGATTTAAGAACCTTAATGCCCTTGGACTGGGAGACCATATACACCTCAGTAAAAAAGACCTCTAGACTCATCATTCTTCAAGAAGATTCCCTGTTTGGCGGAATTTCAAGTGATATAGCAGCAAGTGTTCAAGAGGATTTATTTGAATACTTAGACGCACCGATTAAACGAGTGGCTAGTCTAGATACTCCAATTCCTTTTGCAAAATCTTTAGAAGAAGAATATTTACCCAGAAAAAGATTTGAAAAAGCCCTCTTGGAATTATTAAACTTTTAATTTTGTCTTTTTTAAAGATCTTAGTAGGTTCATTAAACTTATCTACTGAATAAGGGTCTTACTGTAGTTAACAATCAATTTTGTAAATGATGAATAAACCATTGAATACTTTTAAAGTAACTTCTGTAATTTTTATTTTCCAACTTTTTATTTCAATGGGACTTAATGCCCAAAGTAGTTTTGGGGGATTGGCTTTATACACTTTGAGAGATGATCTTTCTGTTGCACTGGAAAAAACCTTACAGCAAGTGTCGGATGAAGGATATGCTTATGTAGAAGCGGCTTCATATAATGATAGAAAATTTTACGGTTTAAGTCCAGAAGACTTTAAATCATTACTAGTGTCTTTAAATTTAAAAGGAATTAGCACGCACCAAGGGGGAGTCACTTTAGACAATGCAGACCAAATGATTGCAGATGTTAAAGCAGCTGGTTTTACGTATTTTGTAGTACCAGTTCCACCTATGGGGATGTTTACTTATGATCGTGAGACCATGACTATGGGTATGAATGGTACTGCCAAAGATCTCCTAGATATTTTAAACGTTTTGGGGGAGAAGTGTCACGCGGCAGGATTACAGCTACTGTATCATAACCATGATTTTGAGCTTATAAGAAATGAAAATAACGTAATCATTTTAGATTATTTGTTGGAAAATACAAACCCTAAATATGTGAATTTTCAGATGGATTTATATTGGGTAACCAAAGCAGGTGTAGACCCTGTTTCTTATTTCGAAAAATACCCAGGGAGATTTGTGATTTGGCATGTAAAGGACATGGATGACAAAGGTAGGTTTGCTCCTGTAAGCTATGGAAATATAGATTTTAAAAGAATTTTATCCCACAAAGAGACTTCTGGAATGAAATTTTACATGGTAGAACAAGATATGACTTTTGACGAATTAAGCCCTTTAAAAGCGATTCAAATGAGCCACGAGGGTTTAAAAGCTTTTGGTTTTGACGGAGTTCAGGAGTAATTTCATACCATAATAAAATTAAATTTTAAGAATAAATGAATAACAGGAATTTAAGTAACAAAGTAAGAGTCATTCACCGCTATTTAGGTTTTTTCCTAGCTGGTATTATGTTTGTTTATGCGCTTTCAGGAATCACATTAACTTTTAGAGATAAAGATTATTTCAAGAAACCTATTTTTGTTGAAAAAACCATAGAAAAAGGTTTAAAGAATCTACCAAATATAAAAGGTTCGTCTAACGTTGAATATAATAGTGAAACAGGTGATTTGTCTTATACACAAATGCAACCACCAAAAATACTAGGTGCCCTTGAAAAAATGCATAAAGCCACATCATCTACACCTTTATATTTTCTTAATGTATTTTTTGGTATCTCTTTACTTTTCTTTGTTTTTTCCGCCTACTGGATGTTTCTTCCACAGACAGATGTTTTTAAAAAGGCTATTTATTATACAATTGCCGGGATTGTTCTGACTTTTATTATGATACTTGTTTAAAATATAGAAGAGAAGTGGCACATTCTCTCTTTTATTAAATAATTCTATTTTACATAATATAAATTATAGAACAACTGTATGTCCTTTATTAGAATACAACTATTTCATTGATTTGATTGCCAGAAAGTGTTCAGGATGAAATAAATTAAACAGAGAATCAAACGACGGATCGTATTACTTTCTTCTCCCTTTATTGTAATTCTTGTCGCCACGCGTCTTTGGCTTTTTGTATTTCTTGGCGATGATACGTTTGTAAGAGCCCCCTTGATTTTCTTGCTTGTTCTTTTCAGACTTTTCGTGGAAACCGGATCCCAATGATGGATCTCTACCTTGCAATTGATCAGAATCTGGTTCAAATATATGGGGTTGCTCTTCAGGAGCTAATTGAATGGAAACAGGAACTTCTTCTGGAAATTCAATATCAGTTACAGGAATTTGCATGAGAGACTCAATAGCTTCTTTGTAAGTCAATTCCTCTGAATTGTATAGCAATATTGAATTTCCGTTTGCGTTGGCTCTACCAGTTCTCCCTATCCTGTGCATATAATTTTCAGGATATTTGGGCGTGTCAAAATTAATTACATGGGATATTTGATCTATATCTAATCCTCTGGCAACTAAATCTGTTGCTATGACAATACGGACCCTTCCTGCGTCAAATGCGCTAAGAACTCTGTTTCTGTGGTTTTGTGTTTTATTGGCATGTACAATTCCTATGTTCTTCTCAAAAATAGGTTCTAATTGTTCGTATATGCGGTCTGCGATTTTTTTATTAGACACAAAAACCAATACCTTTTTAAAGCTTTCTTCCTGTTCTAAAAGATGCTGCAAAAGGTTCACCTTTGTATAATAGTTAGATACAGCATAGGCAGTTTGAGCTATATTCTTAAGCGGAGTACCACTCATCGCAATATAGATCCTTTTTGGTGCTATGAAAAAGTCTGAAATAAGGCTTTCAATTTCATCTGTCATGGTGGCAGAAAACATAATATGCTGCCTTTTTTTAGGCAAAAGATCAAAAATATTGGTGAGCTGAAACCTAAAGCCTAGGTCTAGCATAACGTCTACTTCATCTATGACCACTTTCTTAATGGCGGCATATTTTATGACTCTAGCTAAAAATAAATCGTACAACCTTCCTGGCGTTGCTACAATGACATCGGCGCTTTGCGCCAAAGCATCCCGATCTTTTTTCATGGAATTACCTCCGTGCACCCCACAGATGCTTATAAAGGTGTTCTGACAGATTTTCTCGGCTTCTTCTACTACTTGAGACACCAATTCTCTGGTAGGCACAATCACTAAGGCGCGAACTGTCTTTTCTTTTGCAAATTTAATGTCGTTTAAAATAGGCAATAAATACGCCAATGTTTTACCTGTTCCAGTTTGGGCTAATCCCAGTACATCTTGACCAGACAAGACAGTAGCATAAGTAGCTCCTTGTATGGGGGTCGGTACTTCGTAACCCACCTTTGATAGGTTATTTTTTAAGGGGGTACTTAAATTAAATTCCTCAAATGAGGTGGGTAAAGGCGTGTCCATAGTAGAATTTGTACAAAGATACGAGTCTTTATTGGTACTCCCCTACTTTTATTTAAGCGGATTCTTTTTAGATCTAAAGCGATTGAACAAGACCAATTGTTTTTTTGTGTTTACAAAAAACACTCCTGTCAACAGCACTGCAGAAGCAATGATCGATTGTAGGGTGATCTGCTCATGTAGAAAATACCATCCCATGAGTAACGCAATTATAGGATTTACATAAGTGTTTGTAGCTACTTTTTCAGGAGAAACAACCTTGAGTAGATAATTAAATGAGGTAAATGCAATAATGCTTCCAAAAATGACTAATAGAACCATAGACCATTGCACTTTTAAGGACCATTCAACAGGGTTCGTCCATTCTTCTCCAATGATTAAACTCGCTATGGCTAGTATGGAACCTCCAAAAATCATTTGATAGCCTGTATTGACAAAAAAGTTTTTGGGAAGGTCTGCTTTACCCACAAATAGGCTTGCACTGGCCCAACTGACCATACAAAAAAAGATCATCACCATTCCTAGAATGGAATTTTCTTGGTTTAAAACACTTTTCTGACTCACCAGCAGATAAATGCCTATGAATCCTAGGAAAACACCTAATAGTGACATTGGAGATATTTTTTTCCCTTGAAAAATTCGCATCAACAGAAGTACAATCAGTGGTTGTGAGGATATTTCTAAGGCAGCTAAACTTGTATCTACATATCTGAGTGCCCATACCACTACCCCATTTCCAAAACTCAAAAACAAAAATCCAGCAATAGCTGCATTTACAGCCTGTTTTTTTGTGATTGCTATAGACCTGCCTGATATTTTTGCAATGATAAAAATAAGGCTACCAGATACCACAAAACGAATGGCGGCTAACATGAACGGATCTAGTTCTGTCACAGCAATCTTATTGAGTAAATAGGTAGACCCCCAAATCACATAAATAGCAATAAAAGCGAGGATAACGAGTATTGGATTTTTTGGAGTTTGGTCCATTGAGCTATTTATGATCTTATTATGGCGTAAAGAAACACCTATTATTTAAATTGAACGCTACGATTTTACTGTTTGGTAAGTCTTTTTAAAGCCACCCATTGTTTGAGCATTTCTCTAGACTCTGTTGCGGGATAACCTAAGACAGATCCTTTTGGAGGTACATCTGCAATAACTCCTGAACCTGCACCAACTGTGGCACCTGCGCCAATGGTTACATGGTCTTTAATGGAAGCACTACCCCCTATAATTACACCATCGCCAAGGGTTACAGAGCCTGCTAATCCTGAGCTTCCAGCCATAATGCAAGACCTTCCTAATACACAATTATGGGCTATTTGCACTAGATTGTCTATTTTACAACCATCTCCTAGTACAGTACTGTTAAATTTGGCCTTATCTACACAAGAATTGGCACCAATCTCTACATGGTTGCCAATAACTACATTGCCAATATGAGGTATCTTGATAAGTCCGCTCCCATCTGGTGCCGGTCTATAGCCAAAGCCATCTGCACCTATACTCACATTATTATGAAAAATACAATGGTCTCCTATCTGGCTATTCTCTCTAATCACGGTCCCTGACCAAATAGTGCAATGGTTTCCTATTTGACTGTGGTCGTAAATGCTTACCTGCGCGTATATGTGCGTTCCTTTTCCTATAGTTACGTTTGGACCTACATACACAAAAGCCCCGATTTTCACATCTTCTGCCAATATTGCAGAAGGATGAATGCTAGCTGTTGGATGTATGTCTGCAGCAAAATCAGGCCCTTTTTTCGGTGAAAAGGCTTCTAGAAGTTGCGCCATAGCAAGATCTGCATTGTTCACATACAAAAGGGGGATTTTTGTATCTTCAATTTCTATCCCAGCACTTACCACTACAGCTGCCGCTTTGGTGGTTTCGATAAATCGTTTGTATTTGGCGCTACCAATAAAAGTGATTTGATTTTCAGTGGCATTAGTCAAGTCATTCACTCCAGAAATCACAATATTTTCGCTCCCATTATTTGTTGCTTGAATCAGTTGAGAAATTTCCTTTAAGGTGAGATTGGTTGTCATATGTATAATTTTTACGAAATTAAACTATTTGAAGGAATTGTATTTTTGATCTTCACAAAAAAAAAGATGCCCAATTACTCGGACACCTTTCTCAAAATAAAACAACAACTTACTGTCTTAATTTCCTTGCTTAAATAATGTAATAAAGCCTATTAAACCTCTTTAGAATTATTATTTATTCTTTATTTATATCACTTCAAATATATGCTAGATTAAACATAAGCTTTTATTTAATTATTTAATAAAATATATAAAAATGAGTTATGTATTATATTAAAAACTTAATAAACAATCACTTATATGTGAATTTCAATAATATAGGCGAATTCTTAAATAATAGTTAAATTGTCATTGTTAAGAGTATTACTATTATATTTGTAAAAAAAATTAAAATGGATCAACTCTTATCTAGTTTTAAGATTGCTATCCCTGAAGGTGCATTTATAAAAGACCCTGAGACGTCTGTTTTAGGTAAAAAAATAATCACCCAAGGGATGGAGCTTATTTATGACATGGGCTTTGACGGTTTTACTTTTAAAAAGCTCGGCATTCATATTGGCTCAAATGAAAGTTCTATTTACCGTTATTTTGAAAATAAACACAAGTTCTTATTGTATCTTTCTTCCTGGTATTGGTCTTGGATAGAATACAACCTTGTCATGGAAACCCATTCCATTTCTGATCCAAAAGAAAAAATAATTCAGGCCGTAACAGTACTTACAAGAAAAGTAAGTAATGATTCTAGTAGCACACATATTAATCTTGTTTTATTGCATAAAATAATGATTTGTGAGTTTTCTAAATCATTTTTAACTAAATCTGTAGATCAAGAAAACGAACAAGGTTTATTTGTTGCCTATAAGAGAGTTCACAGTCGTTTACAAGACTTTATAAAAGAATCTAACCCAGACTATACTTTTTCAGCGAGCTTGGCAAATACTATTTTAGCAGGGGCTTTACAGCAGTTCTACTACAAAAATCATTTTCCCTCCTTAACAGATTGCTCAGACAAAAATGAACCCTCTGACTATTACACTAATTTAATTCATAAAACCCTATTTAATGAATCCTAATCAACCGCTTCATCCTTGGAAACGATTTGTTGGTCTTTTAAGTTTAGAAAAAAAAGATATTCTTCAGATTAGTTATTACGCTATTTTTTCAGGTTTCATGACACTGACATTGCCATTGGGTATTCAAGCGATCATAAACTTAATTCAAGGGGCTCAAATAAGCACCTCCTGGGTAGTGTTAGTAGTTCTTGTAACATTAGGTGTTATTTTTAATGGCGCATTACAACTGATGCAACTAAGAATAATTGAAAGCCTTCAGCAGCGAATTTTTACCCGTGCTTCTTTTGAATTGAGCTACAGATTCCCTAAAATAAAAATGGAAGCTTTAAGGTCTTATTATCCCCCAGAATTGGCCAATCGATTTTTTGACACACTGGCCATACAAAAAGGTCTTTCCAAAATACTGATAGACGCTCCAGCGGCTTTACTGCAAATACTTTTTGCATTAATATTACTGTCTTTTTACCATCCTTTCTTTATAGTTTTTGGATTTATGCTTTTGGCATTAATTTATACGGTTTTTAAATATACCGCGGTTAAAGGATTAGAAAGTAGTTTAGAGGAATCCAAACACAAGTACAAGGTTGCTCACTGGATCCAGGAGATAGCAAGGTCTATTGTAAGTTTTAAATTGTCTGGCAAGACGCGTTTAGCACTTGAAAAAAATGACGCTTTAGTGAAAGATTATTTGAATGCTAGAGAAAGGCATTTTAAAGTTTTGGTGTTACAGTTTATCCAAATGATTGGTTTTAAAGTGCTTGTTACCGCTGGCTTATTACTGATTGGTGGGGCATTGGTATTAAACCAAGAAATGAATATTGGCCAATTTGTTGCTGCAGAGATCATCATCATATTAGTCATTTCCTCTGTGGAGAAATTAATTTTAGGCTTAGAATCTTTTTATGATGTGCTCACCTCATTGGAAAAGTTAGGTCAAGTGGTAGACAAACAATTAGAGCCACAAAAAGGAGATGTTATATCTTCTGAGACTCCTTTTAATTTAAGCTTAAGTAATGTATTTTACAGCGTTCCAGATAGAGATACTCCAATACTATCCAGTATTAATTTAGAGATTTCCAACCAATGTAGAATTCTTGTACGGGGAGAAAGTGGATCTGGTAAATCAAGTCTTCTAAGATTAATGGCTGGTATTATAGACCCAACTTCAGGAAGAATTATAGTCAATGACGCATCTCTTTCTAGTTTGCATCTCAATAGTTACAGAGCTCTTTTGGGGTTATCGCTTTCAGAGGAAACTACTTTTGAGGGAACCATTAGAGAAAATGTGAGTTTTAATAATCCTAATATTACAGACCAAAGAATTAGAGAAGTATTTAATGAAATTGGTCTCAAAGAATTTTTAAAAGAACAGCCTGCTGGTTTAGACACCTTTTTAAAACCAGAGGGCAAACAAATTGCTTACACTGCTGCAAAAAAAATCATTTTGGCAAGAGCCATTCTTAAGAGCCCTAAACTACTTATTTTAGAAGATCCTTTAGATCAATTTTCAACTGAAGAGGCTACCAAAATAATCAATTTCATTACAGATCCTAAACATCATTGGTCATTAATTGTAGTTAGTGCCAATAAACAATGGGAATCTTCGTGTAGTACTAAAATAACATTAGATAACGGTAAAATTAAATAAACAGATGTTAAATATATCTAATAACAAAATTAATCATAAAGTGCCTTTGGAACATTTTGCTTCAGGAAAATATGTTTTAAATAAATCATATTACAAGCACTTTAATCAATTTCTATTGGCTTTTGCTATAATTGGATTAATTATTCTTTTTCTTCCTTGGACACAAAATATTACAGGAAATGGGAGTTTAACCACCTTAAAGCCCTCACAACGGCCACAAACGCTTCAGTCTCAATTACCAGGAAGGATAGAGAAATGG
>JAQWFV010000119.1 GCA_029238555.1 Flavobacteriaceae bacterium | reverse complement strand
ATAACAATAAGCACACTAAAAAGAATTAAAACAGCTAAGAGCACATCAAAAGCTTTGCCCATAGGGGTGTCTGCTTCGTAAATGATTTCGTGAACTTTTATTTTAAATTGTTTTAAAGTATTCGATTTCAAAATCAGTTTGTTTTTTAGAAGGTAATATTATATGGATGCTATAATAGATTGACTTATTGCTCCATTAAGATAATTTAATTATTTGACTTCTAAGGAATGTAATTTCAGTGGTTTTTTTAAATGGCTGCTGAGAAGTATCTTTTTCAATGGATTGTTTTCTTTTACTGTATTGAGTAATTGATCTAAAATAGCTTCATTGTTAAGTTGGTAATTCAATTCAACATATCCCAGCGAGTGTAATTTGCTACTTTTTATCCTATAAACACTCTTTTCCCCTTCGTTTCTGCCTCGGTCAATCATTAAACCATCTTGAAAAGGATAGTCCATATCCACAGCTGTTTGCACAGATTTCTTTGTAGGCATTCTATTGTATTTGGGTCTAAACTTTGTCAATGCCAATTGATATTTCATTTGAGCCATTAAAAGACTTCCTGTTAGGGTAACTTTTACTTGCCTCATTTTTTTGTTTACACTCTTAGCTATACTGGATTGCTTGGTGAATAGCTGGGTAATGTCTTTTTTTAATTGATCACTGGCCAAAACATAGATAACTTGATCTTCCTTGTCTAGAAAACTGACTAAGCCAGTTTCATTAGGTATTTGATCCAATAAATCTATTTGTTTGTTGGTCAATATGCCTGTGTTCTCAGATCGGGTAAGTTCTGAAATACTTTGGTGGTCCTCTTCTTTAGATAAAAGCAGTTTAAACAATTTAAGTGTAGCTAAAGCGTCTCCATTGGCTCTGTGCCTATCAGATACAGGGATTCCTAAAGCCCTTACTAATTTACCCAAGCTGTAAGATTCCATATTTGGAATGAGTTTTTTGGATAAATCTACCGTACAAAGTGTTTTTCTTTGATAATCGTAACCCAATCGATTGTATTCAGTTTTTAGAATTCTATAGTCGAACTGTGCATTGTGCGCAATGAGAATACAATCTTCCGTAATTTCAATGATTCTTTTGGCTATTTCATGAAATTTAGGGGCACCCTTAACCATTTTATCAGAAATACCAGTCAGTTTTACAACAAAGGCCTGAATGCTTTTTTCTGGATTTACAAGGCTAATAAATTGGTCTGTGATTTCATTCCCATCGAATTGATAAATGGCAATTTCAGTGATTCCCTCCTCATTGTATTTTCCACCAGTTGTTTCTATGTCGAGAATAGCATACTTCATATTAATAATTTCTATGCCCAAATATTTTACTACCTACCCTGACCATATTACTTCCTTCTTCAATGGCAATATTATAATCTCCACTCATTCCCATAGAGAGCACTTTAAAATCACATCCCAGTTCATTGGCTAAGTCAAATAATTTTCGAAGTCCCTTAAATTCCCCCCTAACCTTATCTTCATCATCTGAATTACTGGCCATCCCCATTAATCCAACAACTTTGGCATTAGGAAATTCTAAAAGTGTTTTACGGGCAATAATTTCTTTTATTTCTTCTGCTGAAAAACCAAATTTGGTCTCTTCTTCAGCAATATGAACTTGAAGTAGGCAGTGAATTACTCTGTCGTTTTTAAGTCCTTGTTTTTGTATTTCACTCCATACTTTAATCCTGTCTACACCGTGGACTAAAGAGACGTATGGCGCCATATATTTTACCTTATTTGTTTGGACATGACCTATCATATGCCATTCAATTTCTTTAGGTAGCTGCTGCCACTTATCTGTCATTTCTTGGATCTTGTTCTCCCCAAAAATTCGCTGTCCAAAGCTGTATGCCTCTTCTAAGTCTTCTAATGGTTTTGTTTTAGATACCGCGACTAGGCTAACCGTTTCTGGGAGCTCATTTTTAAAAAACTTTAGGTTTTCTGAAATAGACATACTTATATTTTAACACTAGGATTTACAATAGGATTTTTTGGATCTTCATAAAGATAGAATCCGGCCTTAGATTTCACGCCTAATAATCCAGAGTTCACCATATTAATTAGTAGAGGGGAGGGGGCGTATTTGGGGTTTTTAAAACCATCGTACAATACATTCAGAATAGACAAACACACATCTAAACCAATAAAATCTGCTAGTTGTAACGGTCCCATAGGGTGTCTCATACCCCCTTTCATAATTGCGTCAATACCTTCAATACTGCCTATCCCTTGAAAGAGGGTCTCAATGGCCTCATTGATCATAGGCATTAAAATTCTATTGGCAATAAACCCAGGATAATCCTTTGCGTGAACGGCAGTTTTGCCAATTTTTTGAGTCAGTGATTCAACAGTATCAATGGTCTGTTTACTGCTATTTTGACCAGAAATTACCTCTACTAAAGTCATTAAAGGAACAGGGTTCATAAAATGCATTCCAATCACTTTTTCAGGCTTAGAAGTGACCTGGGCTAATTGGGTAATACTGATAGAGGAGGTATTGGAAGCAAGAATAGTATCTGTAGCTGTTATTTCAGATAAACTTCTGAATAATTGCTTTTTAACCTCCAAGTCCTCAATAATTGCTTCAATAACTATATTTGCATTTACAATCCCTTCTTCTAGCTTGCTATGCAAGCTGATGCTGGATAATATCTGAGGTATTTCAGCACTTTTAATTTGTTTTTTTTCAGCTTGTCTAGTGAGGTTTTTCTCAATGACTTCTAGCGCTTTATTTAGGATAGATGTTTCCCTGTCAATAAGTGAAACTTTAAAGCCGTATTGTGCAAAAACATGGGCAATTCCATTCCCCATAGTACCAGCACCAATTACTGCGATGTGTTTTATCTGATTCATTAAAAGCAATTTATAATTCTTTGTGCAATTTCAAGAGCTTTTCCTCCTTGTTGTAATGACACCACTGGAGTACCATTATTAGATATTGCCAGAGCAAATGAATCTAATTCCTCTAAAATAGCATTATTGGGTTTTATAGCAGGTTTTTCAAAATAGATTTGTTTCTGATCTCCCTCAGCATTTTGAAGCACCATATCAAAAGGGCCAATATCTTTTGGAGCATCTTTCATTCTAACTATTTCGGAGGTTTTTTCGAGAAAATCAACAGATATGTAGGCGTCCTTTTGAAAAAATCTAGATTTTCTCATATTCTTCATAGATATTCTACTTGCAGTGAGATTCGCTACACATCCATTTTCAAAAAGAATTCTTGCATTGGCTATATCTGGAGATTGACTAATAACTGCAATACCACTAGCGTGAATTTCCTTTACTTCAGATGGAACCACACTGAGTATAATATCTATGTCATGTATCATTAAATCTAACACAACGGGTACATCTGTACCCCTTGGGTTAAACTCAGCCAAGCGGTGTGTTTCAATAAACATTGGATTTACAATCTGCTCTTTTGCAGCTTTGAACGCAGGATTAAAACGCTCTACATGGCCTACCTGTCCTTTTACACCGTGTTTTTCAGCCAAAGCTATTAACGTATTGGCTTCTTCTATGGTTGTTGTAATAGGTTTTTCTATAAACACATGTTTTCCTTTGGTAATCGCTTTTTGCGCCACATTAAAATGGGACAGGGTAGGTGTTACTATATCTATCACGTCTACTGCATCTATCAGGGATTCAATGGATTGGAAATAATGGTATCCCATTTGTTCACTGAGCAGTTTACTTGCTTTAACATCTGGATCATAAAAACCCACCAAAAGATATTTAGAAGATTCTTGTGCTAATTTTAAGTGTATTTTACCGAGATGTCCTGCACCAAGAACGCCAATTTTGAGCATATTGTTTTAGTTTTATATACAAAAATAAGGATATGAACCCATTCTTTTTGTAGATTTTGTAATTAATCATTTTTATAGATTTCTTATCTTCGACACTAAATTACAAAGACTTGCTCAACTCACCTAAACATCAGGGTTTAAGAAATATTTTAGCCAAAACACTTCAAGAAAAAGGAATTGTAGATGCCAAGGTACTAGATGCGATTAGGCAAGTACCAAGGCATTTGTTCTTAGATTCAAGTTTTGAATCTCATGCCTATTTGAATAAAGCATTTCCAATAGGGGCAGACCAAACTATTTCACATCCATATACTGTGGCTTTGCAAACAGCGTTATTACAACTTAAAAAAGGCGATAAAATTTTAGAAATAGGAACAGGGAGCGGTTACCAAACAGCTATCCTACTTGCGTTGGGGGTTCAGGTCTACACCATTGAGAGACAGCTTGAGCTGTTTAAAAAGGCTCAATTGTTTTTTAAAAAAGCAGGCTATAGACCAAAGCAGCATCTTTTTGGAGATGGCTATATTGGGCTAGAAACAGAGGCGCCTTTTGATGGTATTGTTGTGACAGCTGGAGCACCCTTTGTTCCAAAACCCCTTTTGGAGCAGCTAAAAATTGGTGGAAATTTAGTCATACCTGTAGGAGACAAAGAGCAAGAAATGACTCGTTACACTAGGCTTAGTGAGCTAAAATTTGAGCGTCAGACCTATGGATCCTTTAAGTTTGTTCCTTTATTAGAAAATAAGAATTAGTAAACTAATCCAATCCTAATAGCAGTATTT
>JAQWFV010000101.1 GCA_029238555.1 Flavobacteriaceae bacterium | reverse complement strand
TGCTCATAGCTCAAGGAAATATCTTGTGTATGATTCGACTGTGTTGTAAAGGCTTTAATAGCGAGCTTTTTCATATAAAATAAAATAAAGTGCCTACTCTTTTAAAAGTAGGCACGTGATGCTTATACCAATTGGGTGGCTTTAATGGTTTCAAAAACAGCGATTAAATCTGCCTTTAGATCCTCTATATCTTCTAATCCAACAGAGAGTCTAATTAAGTCTTCCGTTACACCAGTGGTCAATTGAGCCTCTGGAGATAATTGCTGATGCGTGGTGCTCGCAGGGTGTATGATTAGTGATTTGCTGTCTCCTATATTTGCCAATAAAGAGAATAATTTAGTTTCATTGGCTACTTTTTTAGCAGATTCAAAACCGCCTTTCACCCCAAAAGTAACAATACCACTTTGTCCCTTAGGCAAATAACTTTGGGCTAATTCACGGTAGGCGCTAGAAGCCAAACCTGGGTAGTTTACCCAAGAAACCAATTCTTGCTCCTCTAACCATGTGGCCAAAGCTAAGGCATTTTCTGAGTGCTTGGCAATTCTAATAGTCAAGGTTTCCAAACCTTGTAGAATCTGAAAGGTATTGAAAGGACTAATGGCTGCCCCATAATCTCTAAGCCCCTCTATTCTCACTTTCGCAATAAAGGACGCTGCTCCCAAAGCCTCGTGATAAATAAGTCCGTGATAGCCTGCAGAGGGTTCGGTGAATTCTGGGAATTTTCCATTGCTCCAATCAAAGGTTCCGGCATCTATAATGGCCCCACCCAAAGCCGTTCCGTTTCCGTTAATGTATTTGGTGAGCGAATGAATCACAATATTGGCGCCGTGAGCTATAGGGTTTAACAAAGCTGGAGTAGCCACCGTATTGTCTACAATAAAGGGCACTTTAGCCGCTTTTGCATGGGCTGCAATAGCCTTTAAATCCAATACATCTAATTTTGGGTTCCCCAATGACTCTGCAAAGAAAGCCCTGGTATTTTCCTGAACGGCTGCCTCAAAATTGGCCGGATCTGAAGGATCTACGAAGGTAGTGGTAATGCCCAATCTGGGTAGGGTCACATTGAGTAAATTATAGGTCCCTCCATACAGACTACTAGACGCTACAATATGGTCTCCCGCTTTTAAAAGCACCAATAGAGAAGTGGCAATGGCTGCGGTTCCAGAAGCAGTGACCACAGAAGCAATACCGCCTTCCAAAGCAGCCAAACGCTGCTCTAAAATATCTGTAGTAGGATTGTTAATTCTAGTGTAAATATTTCCGGGCTCTGCCAAAGAAAATAAATTGGCTGCATGCTCTGCACTGTCAAAGACATAGGCGGTACTCTGATAAATAGGCACTGCTCTGGTGCCTCCAGTTAATTTCGGATCGTGCCCCGCGTGTAATGCGTTTGTGGCAAATTGGTTGTTTTTTTCGGTACTCATGATTTTTGTTTTTAATGTTAAAAAAATAATTAAAAAGCCAAACCCCTTCTGGCGGCGCCACTAGATGGGTAAAAATCGAAAAAGTTATATAAGAAAGTTCGCTTACAGACGGTAAGCATTCCGGTTATCTATTCTCAAATGAGATAGAATGTAGCACCTTCTTTGCATAGAGCAAAGGGTTGCTAAGGCTTCACAGGGTCTAATCCCTCCACCTTTCTTGATAACTATTCAATAATTGTTTGAACTTATTTCAAAGATACTGCAAGTGGGTTAAAACACCCACTCACAGCGACTTATATCACAAATCAAAGGCTTTTTGTACCTCTGACACTTTATCTAATTGTTCCCATGTAAACAAGGTCACTTCTTTCTCTACCTTACCGTTGTAAGGAGACTCAAAAACTTTGGTTATTTTTCTAGGGGTTTTCCCCATATGACCGTAAGCAGCAGTTTCTAAATAAATAGGGTTGCGCAATTGCAAACGCTCCTCAATAGCATGCGGACGCATATCAAAAATTTCGCTTACTTTTTTAGCTATTTCACCATCCGTTAGGCCTGTGGCCGATGTCCCATAAGTATCTACATAAATACTCGTAGGCTCCACCACACCAATAGCATAACTGAGTTGCACCAAAATTTCTGAAGCCACTCCAGCAGCCACTAAATTCTTAGCTGCATGTCTGGCGGCATAGGCCGCAGAACGGTCTACCTTAGAAGGATCTTTTCCACTAAAAGCACCTCCTCCATGGGCGCCTTTACCCCCGTAGGTATCTACAATAATTTTTCTCCCTGTAAGACCCGTATCTCCGTGAGGACCTCCAATCACAAACTTACCTGTAGGGTTTATGTAATAGGTGATTTGATCATTAAACAAGGCCTGTACATGGGCAGGAAACTGCGCTACTACTCTTGGTAAAAGCTTTTCAATAATATCTTTTTTGATCGTGTCTAACATAGCCTGATCGTCTTCTAAAAAGGGATCGTGCTGGGTAGAAACTACAATGGTGTCTATTCGCTGTGGTTGATTGTCGTCTGAATATTCAATGGTCACCTGGGCTTTAGCATCTGGTCTGAGATAAGAAATCTGGGTTCCCTCTCTTCTCATTGAGGCCAATTCCTCTAATATTTTATGAGAAATATCTAAGGCCAAAGGCATGAAGTTCTCTGTCTCTTTAGAGGCATAACCAAACATCATTCCTTGGTCTCCTGCGCCTTGCTCTTCTTTAGCACCCCTATCTACTCCTTGATTAATATCCTGAGACTGCTCGTGTATTAAAGAAATAAC
>JAQWFV010000092.1 GCA_029238555.1 Flavobacteriaceae bacterium | reverse complement strand
CCACTTTGGGTAAAGAACAACATATATTGGTGGTTGGTTCCCACAAATAAGTGCTCCAAGAAATCTTCATTTCTTGTCGCCGATGCCTTTTGTCCTACACCCCCTCTGTTCTGAGTCTTGTACTCAGAAAGTGGCGTTCTCTTAATATAACCTGCATGAGAAATGGTAATCACCACCTGCTCATCTGGAATCATGTCTTCTATACTCAGGCTTCCTCCTGCGTAGTTTATCTCAGAACGACGTTCGTCTCCGTACTTGGCTTTCACCTCCTGGAGTTCCTCTTTAATAATGGTCATTCTGCGCTCCTTATCTGCTAAAATATCTTTAAGATCTGCAATGGTAGCAATAATATCGTTGTACTCGTTTCTTAACTTATCTTGTTCAAGACCGGTCAATTGACGCAGGCGCATTTCTACAATGGCCTTGGCTTGAATCTCAGACAATTTAAAACGCTCCATTAAAGATTCTCTAGCCTCATCTGGACTTGAAGAAGCTCTTATGAGCTTAATCACCTCATCTATATTGTCTGAAGCTATGATTAGACCTTCTAGGATGTGGGCCCTATCTTCTGCTTTCTTTAATTCAAATTGGGTTCTTCTCACTACAACTTCATGCCTGTGCTCCACAAAATAGTGGATCATTTCCTTGACATTTAATTGCTGAGGCCTTCCATTGACAAGTGCAATATTATTGACACTAAAAGAAGATTGGAGCGAAGTGTATTTGTACAGGGTATTTAATACAATGTTTGGAATTGCATCTCTTTTTAAGATGTACACAATACGCATTCCATTTCTATCGGATTCATCTCTAATAGTGGCAATACCCTCAATTTTCTTTTCATTGACCAAGTCTGCTGTTTTCTTGATCATGTCTGCCTTATTCACTTGATAAGGAATCTCCGTCACAATAATACACTCCCTACCTTGTACCTCTTCTATGATAGCCTTTGCACGAACAACGACCCTACCCCTTCCAGTATGAAAAGCTTCTTTCACCCCTTCATATCCAAAGATCACCCCTCCCGTAGGAAAGTCTGGCGCCTTAATATGGGTGATGAGTTCATCTATTTCAATATTAGGGTTTTCTATATAGGCTATAGTTCCGTCTACTACCTCAGAGAGGTTGTGTGGCGGCATATTGGTTGCCATACCTACTGCAATTCCAGAAGCACCATTGACCAATAGGTTGGGAATTCTTGTAGGCAGTACTTTGGGCTCTTCTAAAGTGTCGTCAAAGTTCAACTGGTGGTCTACCGTATCCTTGTCAATATCTATAAGCATGTCGTCTGCAATCTTACGCATACGGGCTTCCGTATAACGCATGGCTGCAGGACTATCTCCGTCAATGGAACCAAAGTTACCCTGGCCGTCTACGAGCATATAACGCAAACTCCATTCTTGAGCCATACGTACCATGGTGTCGTATACTGAGGTATCTCCGTGTGGGTGATACTTACCCAAAACTTCTCCAACAATTCTCGCAGATTTTTTATGGGCGCTTGTTGCTCTAACACCCAACTCATGCATACCAAACAACACCCTTCGGTGTACAGGTTTTAAACCATCTCTTACATCTGGTAAGGCACGTGATACAATCACCGACATAGAATAATCTATGTAGGCAGACTTCATTTCATCGTCTATGTTAATAGGAATTAATTTTTCTCCTTCTGCCATATTAAAAAGCTATTCATTATTCATTAAAAAATCAAGCCAATATACATAATTTGGATGCTTTAGGGGAAGTTAAAAAGGACTTTATTAAATAATTTATCAACATACATAATAGGATAAATAGTTCATAAAATAACGCTCACTTGTTTGGACAAGCGAATGATTTTTTGTCAATTGTGTCATATATTACAAAAAGGAATAGTATTTGTAAATAAGTGCTAAAAAGATTTAGTATTTTTGAGTATAAACAACAGGTTTATGGATGATAATTTTTCACCTAGAGTAAAAGACGTAATTGCCTACAGTAAAGAAGAAGCCCTTAGATTGGGGCATGACTTTATTGGAACGGAGCACCTAATGTTGGGTTTATTAAGAGATGGAGGCGGAAAAGCCATTAGCATCTTAGACGCCTTATCAGTAGACTTAGAACACCTGAGAAGAAAGGTAGAAATCCTTAGTCCGGCAAATCCAAACCCTAGTTTGGTGCATCAGGACAAAAAGAACCTCCACCTCACCAGACAAGCAGAAAGGGCCTTAAAAACCACTTTCTTAGAAGCCAAACTCTTTCAGAGTACAGCTATTAATACGGCGCATTTGTTGTTGTGTATTCTCAGAAACGAGAATGACCCTACCACCAAATTGTTGCAAAAAATGATGGTAGACTACGACGGTGTTAAAGAGCAGTTTAAATCTATGATCACTTCAGACGACGATTATACCAGCGGACCAACCGAGGCTTCTTTCTCAAGTGAGTCTGACTCAGAAGAAGCTGCTGGAGAATCTTTTGGAGGTGGCACAACTGCCAACAAGTCAGGTAAAAAATCAAAAACTCCTGTTCTTGACAACTTTGGTAGAGACCTCACCCAGATGGCAGAAGAAAACCGCTTAGATCCTGTGGTAGGAAGACAAAAAGAAATAGAGCGTGTGTCTCAAATTTTAAGCCGCAGAAAGAAAAACAACCCCCTATTAATCGGTGAACCCGGAGTGGGTAAAAGTGCCATTGCAGAAGGTTTGGCGCTTAGAATCATACAAAAAAAGGTCTCAAGGGTACTGTTCAACAAAAGGGTGGTTACTTTAGATCTGGCCTCCTTAGTAGCGGGCACAAAATACCGTGGTCAATTCGAAGAGCGTATGAAAGCGGTCATGAATGAATTGGAAAAAAACGACGACATTATCTTATTTATAGATGAAATTCACACTATTGTAGGTGCAGGTGGTGCTACAGGAAGTTTAGACGCTTCTAATATGTTTAAACCAGCCTTGGCTAGAGGAGAGATACAATGTATTGGTGCTACTACTTTAGATGAGTTCAGACAACATATAGAAAAAGACGGTGCCTTGGAAAGAAGGTTTCAAAAAGTCATTGTGGAACCCACCTCAGTAGAAGAGACCATAGAGATTTTAAAAAATATTAAACCCAAATACGAAGACCACCACAATGTGAGCTATACCGAGGAGGCATTAGAAGCATGTGTGACGCTAACGGACCGCTATATTACAGACAGATTCTTACCAGACAAGGCTATTGACGCGCTAGATGAAGTGGGTTCTAGAGTTCATATTACCAATATGAATGTACCCAAGCAGATTGTCAGTTTAGAAAACCAGCTAGAAACTGTTCGGGAAGAAAAGAACACTGTAGTGAAAAAGCAGCGTTATGAAGAGGCAGCCAAACTGAGAGACGACGAGAAAAAACTGGAAAAAGCCCTTCAAGACGCCCAAGACCAGTGGGAAGCGGAGAGCAAATTACATAAAGAGGTTGTTACAGATAACCATGTGGCAGATGTAGTATCTATGATGAGTGGTATTCCTGTGACTAGAATTGCACAGGCAGAGAGCACAAAATTGGCCAAATTACCAGAGATTATTCAAGAAGCGGTTATTGGTCAGAGCGAAGCAGTTGCAAAAGTAGCCAAGGCTATTCAAAGAAATAGGGCTGGATTAAAAGACCCTAACAAACCCATTGGTTCTTTTATATTTTTAGGCCAAACAGGGGTAGGAAAAACTCAGTTGGCTAAAGTATTGGCTAAGGAATTGTTTGACTCTGAAGAATCGCTCATTCGTATAGACATGAGTGAGTATATGGAGAAATTTGCCATTTCTAGATTAATAGGTTCCCCTCCTGGCTATGTGGGTTATGAAGAAGGGGGGCAGTTAACAGAAAAAGTAAGGCGTAAACCTTATGCTGTAATTCTTTTGGACGAGGTAGAAAAAGCGCATCCAGATGTGTTTAACACCATGCTACAAGTATTAGACGACGGTTATTTAACAGATAGTTTAGGTCGTAAGATTGATTTTAGAAACACCATTATTATTATGACCTCCAATATTGGGTCTAGACAACTCAAAGACTTTGGTCAAGGGGTTGGTTTTGGAACTGCTTCTATGAAAGCACAGTCAGACAAGCATAATAAAGGCGTCATAGAAAATGCCCTCAAAAAGGCATTTGCCCCTGAATTTCTCAACAGAATAGACGACATTGTTATCTTTAACGCCCTTGAGCAAGAAGACATTCACTTGATCATTGATATTGAGTTAAAGAAGTTATTCAAGAGAATTGAAGGTCTGGGCTACCAATTGAAACTGTCCAAAAAGGCAAAAGATTTTATTGCTGAAAAAGGATTTGACAAACAGTTTGGCGCAAGACCACTAAAAAGAGCCATACAAAAGTATATTGAAGACAGTTTGGCGGAGCAGATAGTCAATGCTAATTTGGTCTCTGGAGACACCATTTCATTGGACAGAGATGCCAGTGATGATGAAAAACTAAAGGTTACCATTAAAAAAGCAGAGGAGTCATCTGAAGCCTCTTAATGGAAAAATATACAGCCTGTCAAAAAAGCCGCTCCGTTGGAGCGGCTTTTTTGATATACCTCCATTTTAGCGTATATATCTATAAATTCTCATCAAAAAGTATCTAAAATTACACATCTACTAAAAATAAGTGTTTTACAATGCTCAGGTGGTGCATTTGTTTATATTTGATTTATAAATCATCAAAGCATGCCATTTTCACTTCGTATTGAAACTACAGGCACTCGTAATCTAACGAGCACATTTGCTATTACTACTACTACAGGAACCCCTTTGGGGTACTAGATGATTACTTCCGCAACCTATTTATTTATTTTTTTTATTTTTAAAAACTAACCCATGAATGTTTTAAAATTCGGTGGTACCTCAGTAGCCAACGCACAAAATATCAGTCTTGTAAAAAATATCGTTCAACAGAACGCCTATAAAAAACAATATGTTATTGTTTCTGCACTTGGTGGCGTAACGGATTTATTACTTGAAACCGCCGCTTCAGCAGCCCATCAAGATCCCCAATACAAAATACCCTTAAACGAGATTGAAAAAAGGCACTTAGACACGGTAAAATCTCTGATTCCAACCAATGATCAGGCTGGAATCTTAAGCCAGATTAAAGCGGCATTAAACACCTTAGAAACCCTTTTAGAAGGAGCTTTCCTCATCGGAGAAATAACACCAAAACTCTCAGACAAAATAGTGAGCTTTGGAGAACTATTGTCCTCTTATATTATCAGTGCTTACTTTAAGTCTCAAGGCTTAGACGCCCTTCATGCAGACGCGAGAACACTCATCACCACAGACCAATTGCACGGTAAAGCAACTGTTAACTACCCGCTCACCAATCAAAAATTGAAAGCATTCAATGGGGACAATAAAAACGCTATTGTAGTGATGGGTGGCTTTATTGCTTCTAGCACAGATGGTGTTGCAACTACATTAGGAAGGGGTGGTTCAGATTTTACTGCAGCTATAGTGGCAGCTGCTCTAGACGCAGTATTGCTTGAAATATACACCGACGTAAGTGGGATGTTTACCGCCAATCCAAAATTGGTAAAGCAAGCCAGACCCATCATTAGCATTTCATATGAAGAGGCCATGGAGTTGTCTCATTTTGGCGCTAAAGTGCTCTACCCCCCTACCATTCAACCGGTATTACAAAAGCAAATTCCTATTGCCATTAAAAACACTTTTGAACCTCATGCGGTAGGTACACTAATACAAAAACAAACTTCAGAAGGAAACAAAACAGTACAAGGCATTAGCCATGTAGAAAATATAGCCTTAATTTCATTAGAAGGACCAGGCATGGTGGGTATTCCAGGAATATCTAAAAGATTTTTCGAAGTGCTCTCCAATGCAAAAATAAGTGTGGTATTAATTACACAAGCTTCTTCAGAACATTCTATCTGTGTAGGTATTGCTGCAGAAGACACTTCAACCGCAGTGGCACTCGTAAATGAAGCCTTCGAATTTGAAATGTCACAGGGTAAAATTAAAGCGGTGATTGCAGAAAATGATTTGGCCATTATTGCGTTGGTAGGTGATCAGATGAAAAAGCACCAAGGTCTAAGTGGTAAAATGTTTGCCACCCTAGGTAAAAACAATGTCAATATCAGGGCTATAGCTCAAGGGGCTTCTGAACGAAATATCTCCGCGGTAATAGAAAAAACAGACGTTAAAAAAGCCTTGAATGCACTACATGAAGTATTCTTCGAAGAAAATATTAAACAGTTAAACCTCTTTGTTATGGGGGTAGGAAATGTAGGGGCTAAATTATTGGCGCAATTGGCCCAACAAAAAGACTACCTTAAAAAGCAGTTAAAACTCTCTGTAAGGGTTATTGGCATGAGTAATTCTAGGACCATGTGTTTTGCCTCAGACGGAATAGACCTCAAAAATTGGCAAAATTTACTTTCCAATGGAGAAAAAGCAGACCAAGCCTTGTTCTTACAAAAAATAACAGATCTAAACCTCAGAAATGCCATTTTTGTAGACAATACCGCGAGTGATGTGGTGGCAAACACTTACGCAGATTATCTTTCCAAGAGTATTTCTGTAGTTACTTGTAACAAAATTGCCTGTGCCTCTGCCTATCCAAATTATAGAAAACTCAAAGATTTGGCCAGGACTTATAATGCTTCTTTCTTATTTGAAACGAATGTAGGAGCTGGATTACCCATTATAGACACGCTTAAAAACCTCGTAGCCTCTGGAGATGAGATAAAAGAAATTCAAGCCGTACTTTCTGGCAGTTTAAATTTTGTGTTTAATCATTTTAATGATCAAACTACTTTCCACGATGTGGTGAAGCAAGCTCAGGAAGAGGGCTATACTGAGCCAGACCCAACTATAGATCTAAGCGGAATAGACGTTATGCGTAAAATACTAATCCTAGCGAGAGAGAGTGGTCATGTCATGGAAATATCAGATATTGAGAACAACGCATTCTTACCGGCAGAAAGTCTAGAAACGAAATCTAATGAAGCCTTCTTTGACAGTTTAATCAAATATGAAGGAGATTTCCAAGATATGTACCAAAAGGCATCGGCCAAAGGCGCAAAACTAAAATACGTGGCCAGCTTTAAAGATGGAAAAGCTTCCGTGGGGCTTCAAGAAATACCCCAGGGTCACGATTTTTATGCTTTAGAAGGAAGTGATAATATTGTCTTGTTTTATACAGAACGCTATCCGAACCAGCCTATGATTATTAAAGGCGCGGGTGCGGGTGCCGCCGTTACAGCCTCTGGTATTTTTGCAGACATTATCCGAGTGGGAAACTTTTAACAATTACCTTTAAGATCATAAAGCCTTATCTCATGAAGTCTATACGTGTATTTTGTCCTGGAACTATTGCCAATGTATCTTGCGGCTTTGACGTCCTTGGTCTTTCTCTTGCAGGAGTGGGAGACTATATGACCGTGACACAAACTGCTATAAAAGGCATTACTATTAGCGAAATTTTAGGGCAAGACCTTCCGATGGAGACTACCCAAAATGTAGCAGGTGTAGCGGGTTTGGCGCTTCTTGAAGCCTTGGGAAGTGACGCTGGTTTTGAGATTAAAATAGACAAACGTATAAAAGCAGGTAGTGGTATAGGCAGCAGTGCTGCAAGCAGTGCTGGTGCGGTTTGGGCCATAAACCATCTATTGGGGGATCCTTTTACAACAAAAGAACTCATTCCATTTGCTATGGAGGGAGAACGTCTGGCATCAGGAGTGGCTCATGCAGATAATGTGGCTCCAGCCCTCTTAGGCGGCTTTACTCTGGTGAGAAGTACAGATCCCTTAGATGTTATTTCACTCCCAAGCCCCAGTGCATTATACGCCACTGTCATACACCCTCAAATAGAAATTAAAACAGCAGATTCTAGAAGGATATTAAAATCTAACCTCTCACTTAAAGACGCTATTACCCAATGGGGTAATGTTGGTGGATTGGTCGCTGGATTATACCGAGAAGATTACGAATTAATTGGTCGTTCGCTTCAAGATGTAGTTATTGAACCAGTAAGGAGCATACTCATACCTGGATTTAACGAAATAAAAGAAGCAGCACTGAATGCCGGTGCATTGGGAGGTGGTATATCTGGCTCCGGACCTTCTGTATTTGCCCTGTCAAAAGGGAAAGATAAAGCCTTAAAAGTTGCAGACGCTATGAGGCACGCCTATGAACCCTTTGGGATTTCATTTGACATACACATTTCTAACATCAATGAAAAAGGGGTGTACCCCGCTTAACATAAAATGGAATATTTTTCAATAGACACCCCCAGTTTAAAAGCAAGCTTTAAAGAAGCAGTCATTAAAGGGATTGCACCAGACAAAGGTTTGTATTATCCAGACTACATTCCCAGTCTAGACCCCAGTTTTTTTAATCAGATAGAAAGTCTTAGTCCGGTAGAAATTGGCCTTGAAGTCATGCGGCCTTTTACCCAAGACATTTTGAGTAAAAGCGACTTAAAAAAGGTCTTAGAAACGGTCTTAGATTTTGATTTCCCTGTGGTACCCCTTTCGGATAGTATAGGGTCTCTTGAATTATTTCATGGCCCTACCCTAGCCTTTAAAGATGTAGGAGCACGATTTATGGCGCAATGCCTCGGTTTGTTTTCTGAAAAAAATCAAGCCCCTGTGACGGTATTGGTAGCCACATCTGGAGATACTGGAGGTGCCGTAGCCAATGGATTTCTAGGCGTAGAAGGAGTAGAAGTAGTAATTTTATATCCCAGCGGAAAAGTGAGCCCTATACAGGAAAAACAACTCACTACTTTGGGGCAAAATATTAAAGCATTAGAGGTAGATGGTAGCTTTGACGATTGTCAAAAAATGGTTAAAACAGCTTTTTTAGATACTGAGATCACCGACTACAAACAACTCACCTCTGCCAATTCTATAAACGTAGCGAGATGGTTGCCACAAATGCTGTACTACTTCTTAGCCTATAAAACCCTTAAACCGTCTCTAGACAAAAACGGAAAGGAACTTGTTTTCTCTGTACCTTCTGGTAATTTCGGAAACATCTGTGCCGGTATGGTCGCCAGAGAAATGGGACTTCCCGTATCTCATTTTATAGCAGCCACCAATGCCAATAAAGTGGTGCCCAATTTCATGAAAAATGGAACATACAAAGCAGAAAAATCGGTGGCCACTATATCAAACGCTATGGATGTGGGAGATCCTAGCAACTTTGTCAGAATCTTACAGATGCATGAAAATGAACACGGAATTCTTGAAAAAGGGTTCAGTGCCTATAGTTTTACAGACCCACAAACAAAGGAGGCCATGCGTACTATTGAAAAAGAGCACCATTACACTGCAGACCCACACGGAGCGGTGGGGTATTTAGGACTTTTAGAATATCAGAAAAACCATCCCAATACCTATGGCGTATTTTTAGAAACTGCCCATCCTGTGAAGTTTTTAGAAGTGGTAGAAGAAACCCTCGGTAAGACACTGACCATTCCAAAGAAGATTGTAGAGGTATTGTCCAAACAAAAACAAGCCACCAAAATTTCTGATTACCAGGGACTCAAGCGCTTCCTAATGCAAGAATAATTTTTCTACAAATCAAAAGATAGTCCAAATTCAGCAAAATGAAATCCTTGCTTTTCTAGAGCTACACGGCCTTGAAATTCAGGGTTACGAGCAGGATTACTATGATTTAAATGAATAAAATATACTTTTTGACGCTCTTTTAAAGGCAAAGAACTCAAAAGTGCAGCCGTTTCAGAAACAAAGGGATGTGGCACTTCTGCCATGGGCCTGGGCACTTCTCCATCTAAAAAAAATGTCCCATCTAAAAAGGCGTAATCTACTTGCTCAATAAGTTGTTCAATGGCCACAGTCCATTTAGACCATTTGTCAATATCTGGAATATACAAAGCCGTCTTGTTTTTTCCTTTAATCAAATAA
The DNA here is from genome assembly GCA_029238555.1 of Flavobacteriaceae bacterium. The sequence continues at coordinate 5,165 of JAQWFV010000092.1, read as the reverse complement.
CCCACTGTTTCTGAATATTCGTCTCTGTGAGGCACTTTTAAAGGAGTGACTGATAAACTTTGATCTAAAAAAACTACTTGATTTTCTTGTAAAGGCTTTAGCGTAATATTTTTCAAAGACACCAATTGACTCCAAGGACCGTTTTGACTTAAAAAAGAAGTCATTTTAGGCATGGCATAAACCAATGTTTCAGAAGCGTTATAAGCCTCTCTTCCAAAATGCATGAGCCCTGTATAATGTCCCATATGTGCATGGGTAAGAAAAACAGCCAATTCATTATGGCCGGAGACCTCTCTCAAATAATTAGTTTGTGACACAACATCTGGTGTAGCGTCAAAAATATAAGATTTATGCGCTCCTGCTACCCCTATACTACTGACATAATCATTTGCATTTTCAACTGCACAGCACAACTTTTCACAACCCATATGTGGGGACCCACCATCTTGAAGCGTTCCCAAAACATACAGTTTCTGAGCGAAGATAGACCCCGTAAAAAAGCAAAAACAAATTGCGAGTAGACTCCTAATTTGCATGACTACTCTAGGGTTGGCAAACTAAATGCGTCTAAGGGGCTAGGAAGCTTCATGGCCGCCTCAATAGCCTCCACAGAACGCGGTGCTATATAAGATAGTAAGACAGGTCCTTGGTCTGAAATCAGGATATCGTCTTCTATTCTAACCGCAATACCCCACCACTTTGGATCGCAATCACTACCCTCTGGAATATAAATTCCAGGCTCCACTGTAATGACTGTATTAGCCTTAAAAGGACCGTAAGTACCTTTGTCGTGAACATCTAAACCTAAATAATGCGAGGTGCCGTGTGGAAAGTATTTTCTAGCCTCAGAGGTCTCTTTAATAAGTCCTAGAGACATAAGGCCATCTGCCACCACTTTAGAAGCCGCAGCTCCTGGAGCAGAAAATGGCGCACCTACCACACTAGCAGCTATTCCTGCCTCTTGGGCATTGTACACAATCTCATAAATTGCTTTTTGCTCCGGACTAAATACTCCATTGGCTGGAATGGTTCGGGTGACGTCTGCGGTGTATCCGTGGTATTCAGCACCCAAATCCATTAAGACCAATTCTGCCCCCAGCTCAGGCTTGTTATTTTCTATATAATGCAAAATACAACCGTTGTTTCCACCGCCCACAATAGACGGATACCCCTCGTATTCTGCTCCGTATTTTTTATACACATATTCATGCACTCCTTGCACCTCTGTCTCAGACATCCCTGGGTGCATGGCTTTCATTACTTCCAATTGGCCTACGGCCGATATCTCAATGGCTTTCCTTAAAAGCGCCATTTCTTCTGGCAATTTGGTTTCTCTTAAACCACTCATAATTTGGCCAAGGCCTTCCAAATCAAAATTATATTGATTTATAGCTAAGTTTACAGCTGTTTTAGCGCGGTCCATAATTTTCTGATCCTTGGGTTGTAGGGCAGCATTTAGAAAATCTTTCACCACTGGATCTTCTGCCAAAGAAGCATCTCTACTCATATAGCGTTTTAATTGAGACACCACTTTTTGGGTGTCTTTTTCAGTGGTAGATTGAATGAGGGTGTATACCTGTTGAAGCGACGCATTGTAGTTGGCTGGAAACCCTATTTTGTTTTTAAAAGACTTGACCAGATCAAATAAATCTGCCCCATCTCTGGTGTCTCTGTAATCATTGTTAAAGTTGTAAAACAACACTTTGTCAAACGACTTAAAATCCATATCTAAAGCCGCAAATTCACTGCCATTATATGCAGATTCAAAACCTAAGCTAGCGATGGTTCCCTCTACGCCTAACCTTCTACCATTCCATTGTTCTGCCCTAGCATTACGCTCTTGCACAAAAATTAACTCCTTGTAAGTGTTCCCGTCTGGAGTTGTTTGTGGCGAGGAGAAAATTAAAAGTACCGCATGGGGTTCGTTATAACCCGTGAGGTAATGAAAATCTGGATCTTGGTGGTAGATATAATCTACATCATTGGCCCTATTTCTCACAGGATTAGAAAATAACACCGCTACTGAATTGGCGGGCATTTCTGCCCTGAAAGCATCTCTGCGGCCTTTGTGAAAGTCAGCCGTTAAATAATCTGTAGGAAGTTGTTGTGCAGTTACAAAAAAAGAAACTAAAGAGGCACAAAGAAGAAAATATACTTTCATAATTAGATTTTGAATAAGTTTAAAAGTACTAAAATATGGTGAACTAAAAAAAGGATATTGTTTACCGAAAGGAGTGGTGTATTCTCCGAGAAATAAATACTTTTACAAAAATTATTTGCATGAAAAATACTGCCCTTACTTCCGTACACGAATCGCTTGGTGCCAAAATGGTTCCTTTTGCTGGTTACAATATGCCTGTCTCTTACGAAGGGATTAACGCAGAACACGAAACCGTGAGAAATGGCGTGGGCGTATTTGACGTATCTCATATGGGAGAATTTTTAGTAGAAGGTCCAACAGCTTTTGATCTACTCCAAAAAGTGACCTCTAACGAAGTGGCCAATTTAAAACCAGGAAAAGCACAGTACAGCTGTTTCCCAAATGAAACTGGTGGTATAGTAGACGACCTTATTGTATATATGCTTGCGCCCGAGAAATATTTATTGGTGGTAAACGCCTCCAATATTGACAAAGACTGGGCCCATATTAACACCTACAATGAGACTTACAAAGCGCAGCTCAGGAACCTATCAGACGACTATTCCCTTTTAGCCATACAAGGCCCAAAAGCCGTAGAAGCTATGCAGTCGCTCACCGATATTACATTGGCAGACATTCCCTTTTATCATTTTGAGGTAGGTGCTTTTGCGGATATTGAACAGGTGATTATCTCTGCGACTGGATATACAGGATCCGGAGGCTTTGAGATTTATTGCAAGAATGAAGAAGCGGCACAGCTTTGGGATAAGGTATTTGAAGCAGGCGCTTCTTATGGCATTAAACCTGTTGGTTTAGCGGCCAGAGACACCTTGAGATTAGAGATGGGTTATTGCCTATACGGAAATGATATTAATGACCAAAGCTCTCCGCTAGAAGCTGGATTGGGTTGGATCACTAAATTATCCAAAAATTTTGTAAACGCAGCCGGCCTAGCCGCACAGAAAGAAGCAGGTGTTCAAAGAAAACTGGTAGCTTTTGCGCTTGAAGAAAGGGGTATTCCTAGACATGATTATCCCATTGTAGACGCGCAAGGAAACGAAATAGGAATTGTGACCTCTGGCACAATGTCTCCCTCTCTAGGAATTGGAATTGGCCTGGGGTATGTGTCTATAGACCACAGTAAAGTAGAGAGCGAGATTTTTATTCAGGTCAGAAAAAAAGCCCTTAAAGCCTCAGTGGTAAAACTCCCATTCTACAAGGGTTAACGCATATAACAATAGGCTTTTGAAAGCAAAAAAGATTTTTATTTTTGGAGCCAGTGGTTTTATTGGAGGGCTTCTCTTTAGAGAATTCAACAGATTTTATAATACTTTAGGCACCTATTGCACCCAAGAAAATACCTATAGGAAAAATCAGAAATTCACTTCCTTTAATGTAGCTGAGGATTCTGCCTATGAGCTGTTAGCTTCTGTAGCGCCCACAGTAGTTATTTCTGTGATTAGAGGCCCTTTTGACGTGCTCATTACCATGCATAGGCATTTGACTCAATACGCCAACGACTATGGCTGTAAGCTGGTGTTTCTCTCCTCAGCAAATGTATTTGACGCCTATAGCAAGTATCCTTCTTACGAATTTGACAAAACACTTTCTGAAAGTGTCTATGGCAGGTTTCAGATTAAAATTGAGCACAGCCTTCAAAAACTCCCTAAGGAAAATCTTTTACTCCTCAGAGCACCCATGGTATTTGGCCCTCAATCTCCCAGAGTAAAAGAGATAAAACAACTTATTTTAGATAAGGCCCCTATAGAAGTTTTTCCCAACCTGATCATCAATGTGTCTTGTGGAGAAAAGATTTGTCAGCAAATCTTATTGTTGCTGAATCAAGACGCCTCAGGAATTTACCACTTGGGAAGTTCAGACCTGGTGCCTCACGAGGAATTTATTCAAGAAATTGTACATAAACTACGTATTGGAAACCCAGTATATAAAAGAATTTATACGACCAACGAGAATAGATACTTGGCCGTGTTGGCAAAAGAACACCCCTTAGCTTTGGAGATTACCCATAGTTACAAGGATTGTTTAGAAGCACATTATTAGATTATATTTACAAAAACAACTATTTATGGAAGCACTTACAGAAGCACAGATCACAGAAAAATTAAAGGCATTACCGCATTGGACTTATGCAGACGGCTATCTTATAAGCACTTTTCAGTTTAATGACTTTAAAGAGTGTTTCTCTGCCATGACTAGAATTGCTTTTGAATGCGAGTCTCATGGACATCATCCAGATTGGAGCAATAGATACAACAGGCTGCTCATTAAACTGATCACCCACGATGCTAAGGGGGTGACTCAAAAAGATTTTGACCTAGCTGCAAGCATTGAAGAATGTATGATCAGTAAAGGATAAAAATATTAAATTTGATACTTTAAACAGAAATACATCTACTATGGGAAGAGCTTTTGAATTTAGAAAAGCACGAAAAATGAAACGTTGGTCTGCCATGTCTAAGGCCTTTACCAGAATTGGTAAAGACATTGTTATGGCTGTTAAAGAAGGGGGTCCTGATCCAGATTCCAATTCCAGACTAAGGGCTGTCATTCAAAATGCCAAGTCTGTAAATATGCCTAAGGACAATGTAGAGCGTGCCATAAAAAGAGCTTCTGATAAAAGTTTGGGCGATTATAAAGAGGTTTTATTTGAGGGCTATGCACCCCACGGGATTGCTATTCTAGTGGAAACGGCCACAGACAACAACACCAGAACAGTAGCCAATATTAGGAGTTACTTTAATAAGTGTAATGGAAATATGGGCACCTCTGGTTCCGTAGAATTTATGTTTGACCATACCTGTAATTTTAGGATTCCAGCAGAGGGAATTGATCCAGAGGAATTAGAATTAGAACTGATAGACTTTGGTGCAGAAGAGGTTTTTGTAGATGAAGAAGACGGTATTTTAATCTATGCGCCATTTGAAAGTTTTGGTGCCATTCAAAAGGAATTGGAATCTAGAGGACTAGAGATCTTGTCTTCAGGTTTTGAGCGCATTCCTCAAGT
>JAQWFV010000079.1 GCA_029238555.1 Flavobacteriaceae bacterium | reverse complement strand
AATTGCACGGAGGTGAAACCCCAGAAGATTGCAAAGCAGTCCTTGAAGCTTGGAAAAAACAGACCGGGGCAAACAACACCCCTCTAATGCTTATCAAAGCCTTTTCAGTAGCAGACGAATTTGACTTTTCCGTCTTGTCTGTTTACGAGGCCTATTGTGATTTTTTCCTTTTTGACACCAAAGGAAAACTCCCCGGAGGCAATGGGTATACCTTTTCTTGGGAACTCTTGGCCGCATATCCAAGCAATACCCCATACTTTTTGAGTGGTGGCATTGGTTTAGCGCAAGCAACTGATTTAGCTAAATTTTTAGAAAGCAAAGCCTCAAAAATGTGTGCTGTTATAGATGTAAATAGTACTTTTGAAACAGAAGACTATACTAAAAATACCCAGGATTTAAACTTATTTATAAACGCCTTAAAAAATAGATTCTCTACAAAATAAAACGCTATGAAAAAGACTTACCACGTAGATGAAAATGGATATTATGGTTCCTTTGGAGGCGCCTATATTCCTGAAATGCTATTTCCCAATACTGAAGAACTCAGGACCCAATATCTAGACATTATGGGCTCTGAAAGTTTCAAAAAGGAATTTGACGCTCTTCTAAAGGATTATGTGGGGAGACCCACCCCACTCTATTTTGCCAAGAGACTCTCAGCGCTTTACAACACTAAGATCTATCTTAAAAGAGAAGATCTATGCCATACAGGAGCGCACAAGGTAAACAATACCATTGGCCAAATCCTCATGGCTAAAAGACTGGGGAAAACAAGAATTATTGCAGAGACCGGAGCTGGGCAACACGGTGTAGCCACCGCTACTGTTTGTGCGCTCATGGGCATGGAATGTGTGGTGTATATGGGCGCCGTTGACATTAAAAGACAGGCACCAAACGTCGCTAGAATGAAAATGCTAGGAGCCACTGTTCGGGCCGCTGAATCTGGTAGTAAAACACTTAAAGACGCAACCAATGAGGCCATAAGAGATTGGATAAACAATCCAGTGAACACCCATTATATTATTGGGTCTGTAGTAGGGCCACACCCTTATCCAGATATGGTTGCTCGTTTCCAATCGGTGATTTCTAAAGAGATCAAAAGCCAGTTATTGGAAAAAGAAGGAAGAGAAAATCCAGACCATGTAGTGGCCTGTGTGGGTGGAGGAAGTAATGCTGCAGGAGCTTATTACCATTTTTTAGACACTCCTGAAGTCAATATTATTGCGGTAGAAGCCGCAGGTAAAGGAATTCACACCGGAGAAAGTGCTGCTACCTCTGCATTGGGAAAAGAGGGCATTATTCACGGAAGTAAAACCCTATTAATGCAAACCCAAGATGGGCAAATTACAGAGCCTTATTCTATCTCTGCAGGCTTGGATTACCCTGGAGTAGGCCCAATGCATGCACATTTGTTTGAATCTAAGCGTGCCGAATTTATTTCGGTAACGGATGAAGATGCTATGGCTGCTGGGCTATTGGTGTCTAAAATGGAGGGCATTATTCCTGCCATTGAGACCTCTCATGCCTTTGCCATTTTTGAAAACAGGCCCTTTGGTAAAGAAGAAGTGGTGGTGGTTAACTTATCTGGCCGTGGAGATAAAGATTTGAATACCTATATAGATTATTTTAAATTATGAGTAACAGAATAAATCAAAGAATGGCAGACCCTAAAAAAGTCTTATCCATCTATTTTACGGCAGGCTATCCTGAAAAAGAAGACACCGTGAAGGTCTTGAGCCAATTGCAAGAAGCGGGTGTAGATCTAGTAGAAATAGGACTCCCATTTAGCGACCCTTTGGCAGACGGCCCCACCATTCAGGACAGCTCTACCGCTGCACTAAAAAATGGCATGCATACCCAACTGCTCTTTAATCAACTAAAAGACATTAGAAAAAGTATTCACATCCCTCTAATTGTAATGGGCTATTTTAACCCCATGCTCCAATACGGCGTAGACGCCTTTTTGAGTCAGTGTGCCCAAATAGGAATTGACGGGATTATTATGCCAGACCTACCCTTAGCAGAATATGAGCAGCACTACAAAAAGCTTTATGAAAAACACGGTGTCAAAAACATTTTTTTAATCACCCCTCAAACCTCAGATGCACGAATTAAAGCCATTGACCAGGCGTCAGACAGTTTTATTTATCTAGTGAGTACGGCAAGTGTGACGGGAAGCAAAAGTGGTTTTGGAGCAGAACAGGAAGCGTATTTCGAAAGAATTGCCCAAATGAATCTCAAAAACCCTTTAGTAGTTGGTTTCGGTATTCATGACGCAAATACCTTCTCACAAGCTACAAAACACACCTCTGGAGCCATTATAGGCTCTGCTTTTATTAAGACCATTACTGAAAAAGGACTGGAAGGAATAAGCCCATTTATAAAAAGCCTTAGACCCCACTAGTCTAGCTTCAAAAAACAGCCGTCATGGGCCACATTGCTTTACTCACTCTCAGGTGAAAATGTGAACCGTTCAAAACAAATCACTCGAGTATCAATTTTGACCGCTCAAAACAAATCAGATGACCTACTTTAAAAAATTTCTACTCAAAAACCTGGGGCTTATAGCCCTATTAAGTGTCACCCTAGGCTTGGCTCCTTTTAACCCAGAACCTCATATCTGGGGTAAAATTAAATGGATCCAAGGCGGCGCCAAAGGCATGCAACTCATAGATTGGTGGGACACTTTTTTCCATGGCGCCCCATTCCTATTATTAGTCCTTGCACTTATTTTTAAAGGGCTATCTTTATTGAAGAAATAACATACAAATACCAACCAAATGAAAAACCTCATCCAATTTCTATTTCTATTTTTCAGCGCTTTTAGCATTGCCCAGACTACGTCTGAGATTAAAGGCCAAGTAAGGCACTCTATAGATGAACTGAGGGATTTTGTGGCCATTCCTAATGACGCCAATATGCCGGCAGATATAAATAGGAACATCACATGGCTTACGGAAAAATTTTCTGATCGTGGTTTTAATACAGCCGTACTTCCCACAGATGGGTTGCCTCTTTTCTTTGCGGCATTGCCTATGGATCCTGCTAAAAAAACCTTGCTTTTTTATATGCATTTAGACGGCCAACCGGTAGCTCCAGAATTATGGGATCAAGATAATCCTTATGAGGTGGTGCTTAAAAAACCAGTCGGTGATCAGTGGGAAACCACTTCTTTTGAAGAATTGAATGAAGATATCCCTATGGACTGGAGGCTTTATGGTAGGTCTACCTCGGACGACAAGGGACCTATTGTTATGCTTCTAAACAGCTTGGATCTACTGAAAAAAAATAATGTCAACCTGCCTTTTAACATCAAGGTGGTCTTAGACGGAGAAGAAGAGAAAAGCAGTAAACCACTGGCTAAGGCGGTGAATACTTATAAAGATTTATTAGAGGCAGATTATTTAATCATTAATGACGGTCCTGTTCACGCCTCCGGACAACCTACCATTGTATATGGATGTAGGGGTATTACTACCTTAAGAATATGGACTTACGGTCCCATAAAACCACAACACTCTGGTCATTATGGAAATTATGCACCCAATCCAGCCTTTGAAATGGCCCACCTCCTCTCGAGTTTAAAATCTCCGGATGGAAAGGT
>JAQWFV010000063.1 GCA_029238555.1 Flavobacteriaceae bacterium | reverse complement strand
AAATGGCCCAAAAAATATTAAGCCAAGGCGGTAAAGCCCTTATGGCGGAGATAAAAAAGACCCTAGGGACGGATTAATGACCATGACCACACCTACAATACTCAGCACAAAAGCCTTGCAGCCCGCCCAGCGGTCTAGGCTGCTTGCAGCTGGATTTTCGGTGCAGTCTTACAATGCGGTGGAGGCCGTTTCCCAGCATTTTGACATGCCAGCGGCGCCATTCAAAGGAATCTTTACCAGCCAAAATGCGGTAGCCGCTTTCCTGTCTCACGAACACCTTTCTACGGCCTTACCTATGCTAGAAGGGGTGTATTGTGTAGGCGAGCGATCTGCCCAAAAACTCAGAAAAAAAGGGGTAGTAGTACTCGCAGTAGCAGACAGTGCAATGGCGCTAAAAGAACTGCTTTTTTCTACAACCAATGGGTCTAATGAAGTGGTTTTTGAACAGGATAAGGCCCCCATGTATTATTTCTGCGGGAATTTACATTTACCCACATTGCCAGAGGCTTTTGCGGCAGCAAAACAACCCTTACACACCATTGTTGTTTATACAACCAAAAGGATCAGCACTTCTTTTGAACGCAACTTTGAAGCCTTGTTTTTTTACAGCCCTAGTGGCGTAGCGGCTTTTACCGAAAACAATACCATTGGAGACGCCTTTGTGGTAGCCATTGGCCCTACTACGGCTCAGGCCGTAGCGACACACACCAAACAGTATGTAGTGGCCAAGAAACCGAGTTTTGCCCATATGTTAAGTGCGCTTCGGGCCCATTTCCCCAAAAAGGACAAGCCTTAAGTGCAAGCAGTGGCCTTTAAAAACAGCACAGAGAACAGCCCAGAAACCAACAGAGTACAGCAAAGTGTACAGCACAAATAAAAAACAACAAAAACAGCGATATTAATTTCCATAAAATACAGTCCCATGATAAAGAATGATTTATTCCTAAAAGCCCTCAAAGGAGAAACCGTGTCTAGACCACCCGTTTGGATGATGCGTCAGGCAGGAAGGTACTTACCTGAGTTTATGGAACTCAAGGAAAAATACGATTTCTTTACCCGTTGCCAGACCCCTGAGTTGGCTTCTGAAATTACCGTGCAACCTATTAGACGTTACGGTATGGACGCCGCTATTTTGTTTTCAGACATTTTAGTAATCCCACAGGCCATGAATATTGAGGTAGAAATGAAGCCCAACTTTGGGCCCTATTTACCCCACCCTATTCGCGATCAAAAAGGGGTAGATCAGGTGATTGTTCCAGACATTCAAGAAAGCTTGGGCTATGTGATGGAAGCTATTAAAATGACCAAGGAAAAGCTCAACGATGAGGTGCCACTGATTGGTTTTGCAGGGTCTCCATGGACCATTCTATGCTATTGCGTGCAGGGGCAAGGAAGCAAAAACTTTGACAAAGCCAAGGAATTTTGTTTTACCCAACCCATAGCCGCACACACCTTATTACAGAAAATAACAGACACCACCATTGCCTATTTAAAGGCCAAAGTAGCTGCAGGGGTAAATGCTGTTCAGGTATTTGACTCTTGGGGCGGTATGTTGTCTCCCACCGATTATCAGGAATTTTCATGGCAGTACATCCAACAAATCATAGACGCCTTAAAAGAGGAGGCCCCCGTGATTGCCTTTGGAAAAGGTTGCTGGTTTGCCCTGAGAGAAATGTCTCAATCGGGCGCCGCTGCCTTAGGGGTAGATTGGACCTGCTCTGCACAAAACGCTAGATACTTATCTGGTGGTAAGATTACCCTTCAAGGAAACTTTGACCCTACCAGGCTGTTGTCTCCACCAAAGACCATTAAAAGGATGGTACACGAAATGATAGACGCCTTTGGAAAAGACCGTTATATTGTGAACCTAGGGCACGGGATATTACCGCATATTCCACTCGAGAACGCAGGCGCATTTATAGAAGCCGTAAAAGAATACAAACCCAGAGATTAAAAGGTTTAAAGGTCGCGTTAAAACACGCTCTATTGACCCTTTATAGCATTAAAAGCATGAAAGAACTATTCACCACCTATATCAGAGACCTTCAAGACCGTATTTGTAAAGGCCTAGAGGAAATGGACGGCAGCGCTCGTTTTCAGGAAGACCTGTGGGAGCGTCCAGAAGGGGGTGGTGGCCGGACTAGAGTGATTCAAGAGGGCGCAGTGTTTGAAAAGGGAGGCGTTAATACGTCGGCCGTTCACGGCCCACTACCCAAAAGTATGCAAGCCTATTTTGGGGTGGGGGAATCTAATTTTTTTGCCTGTGGACTCTCCTTGGTATTACACCCCAAAAACCCCATGGTGCCCACAGTGCATGCCAATTGGCGTTATTTTGAACTCTATGACCTAGAGGGAAACCGCATAGACGCTTGGTTTGGTGGTGGGCAAGACCTCACGCCTTACTATTTATTTGAAGAAGATGCTCAGCATTTTCATGAGACTTGTAAAACGGCCTGTGACGAACATAACCCGGCCTTTTACCCAAAATTTAAGGCCCGTTGTGACGACTATTTTTGGAACGAACACCGCCAGGAGGCAAGGGGAATAGGCGGCTTGTTTTTTGATTATTGCAAAGCCACGCCTGAAAGAAGTTTGGAAGAATGGTACCAGTTTGTAACTCAAGTTGGCAACTCTTTTTTAGACGCCTATTTGCCTATTGTCAGCAAGAGAAAAGACCTTCCGTACAGCCCAGCCCAAAGAGATTGGCAGGAAATTAGACGGGGTCGTTATGTAGAATTTAATTTGGTTCACGACAAAGGGACCTTATTTGGCCTTAAAACCAACGGCCGTATAGAAAGTATATTGATGAGTTTGCCCCCTCATGTGCAGTGGGTGTATGACCACCAACCCCTAGAAGGCTCCGCAGAAGCTGCCTTGTTAGACGTTTTAGCCACCCCCAGAGAATGGGCCCAATAACCTAAAAA
>JAQWFV010000008.1 GCA_029238555.1 Flavobacteriaceae bacterium | reverse complement strand
GGACGCCAGGTTTTCATCCTGGTAACAGGGGTTCGATTCCCCTACGGACTACAAAAGCGAATGGTAACATTCATAACAATTACAAATTAAAACTATGGCTAATCACAAGTCTGCATTAAAGAGAATTAGAAGAAACGAGGCGGTGCGTTTACGTAACAAGTACCAGCACAAGACCATGCGTAATGCCCTTAAGAAGTTACGTTTAGAAGAAGATAAGAAAGCAGCTTTAGAGATGCTTCCATCTGTAATTTCTATGATTGATAAGTTGGCGAAACGCAATATCATTCATTCTAACAAAGCTTCTAACTTGAAGAGTAAGTTAACCAAACAAGTAGCGACTCTTTAAGTAGAGATCTCTTACTCGTTTTACCTTATACGCCTGTGGTATTTTTCAATACCACAGGCTTTTTTTGTGCCCTACTTAAGGGTGTCACAGGTAAAAAAAAAACGCCGCGGAGAAATCCGCGGCGTTTTAATATATTTATCAGAAGTGATTATTGATTCATGGTCAATAAGAACTCCTCGTTGTTTTTAGTTTGTTTAAAGCGCTGCTCAATAAACTCCATGGCTTCAACAGGGTTCATGTCTGCAAGGTATTTGCGCATGATCCACATACGTTGCACTGTTTGCTCGTCTAATAAGAGGTCATCTCTACGGGTACTAGAAGAGGTAAGGTCAATGGCAGGGAAAATTCTTCTGTTAGATATTTTTCTATCTAATTGAAGTTCCATATTACCTGTTCCTTTGAACTCTTCAAAAATCACCTCGTCCATTTTAGATCCAGTCTCTGTTAAAGCAGTGGCTATAATAGTAAGAGAACCCCCATTTTCAATGTTTCTAGCGGCTCCGAAGAATCTTTTTGGTTTGTGTAGTGCGTTGGCGTCTACCCCTCCACTGAGCACCTTACCTGAGGCAGGTTGAACGGTATTGTAGGCTCTGGCTAATCTGGTGATTGAATCTAAAAGAATCACCACATCATGGCCACATTCTACCAATCGTTTCGCTTTTTCTAAAACAATATTAGCCACCCTTACATGTTCTGTGGCTTCCTTATCAAAAGTAGAAGCTATGACCTCTCCTTTTACATTTCGCTGCATGTCTGTCACTTCCTCAGGGCGTTCATCTATTAACAAGATAAGTTGGTACACCTCAGGATGATTGGCTGCAATTCCGTTAGCAATGTCTTTAAGAAGCATGGTCTTACCCGTTTTAGGTTGGGCTACAATCATTCCTCTTTGACCTTTACCTATAGGGCAAAATAAATCTATGATTCTATTGGATATATTACTCTGTCTTTCAGATAGTTTGAATTTTTCTTCTGGAAATAAAGGGGTCAAATGCTCAAAAGCTACACGGTCTCTAACGACTTGTGGGTCTTGACCATTAATTTTATTTACTTTGATGAGTGGGAAATACTTTTCACCTTCTTTTGGAGGCCTTACTTCTCCCAATACAGTATCTCCTGGCTTTAAACCGAACAGTCTTATCTGAGATTGAGATACGTATATATCATCTGGAGAAGATAGGTAGTTGTAATCAGAAGATCTCAAGAAACCATATCCATCCTGCATAATATCTAAAACCCCTTCAGAGGCAATGATACTGTCAAATTCATAGTCAGGATCCTTGTACCTATTTTTTAATTCTTTGTCGAAATTAAAGTTTTTTTCTGGACGGTTTTGATTGGGATTTTTTCTGTTTTGCTGTTTGGGCGCATGTTGGGGATGGTTCCTTTGCTCTGTAGATTTTTCAGTTGGTCTAGCCTCTCTGTTGTTCTGCTTGCCTTCTGGTCTTCTATTAGGGCGGTTGCTTTGAATCCTTCCGTTATTTTGTTCTTCAGCTTCTGGAGACTTTTTGTTTGGAGTTGCCTCGGGCTTACTTCTCTCTGGTCTGGCCGTAGCTTCTGTAGTTTTATCTGATGATTGAGTCGCCACTTTAAAAGATACCTGATCGTTTTCTTCTTTAGGTTTCCTAGGTCTTGGATTTGGTTTTCTTCTAACTACTTCAGCATTTACAGACGCTTCTTTAGTGGTTTCAGTAACGGCTTCAGAATTGCTTTTAGATAAAACATCATCTGTTTTACCCTCAAGAACTGGAGTTGCTACAGCAACAACAGCCTTAGGGTTTGTAGCCTGAAGGTCTAAAATCTGATATACTAAATCTATTTTTTTTAAGGTTTTAAACTTAGGAACCTTTAATCCTTTTGCAATTTCCTGAAGCTCTGGAAGCTTCATGGTTTTTAGTTTTGAAATTTCAAACATTCAATAATATAAATAGGTGGATACTTGAGATAAGTAATTGTTGTAAATAATTGAAAATGGGAAAAAGAACTTCCCAGAGGTAAGTGTGATTATCTCTATAACTGAATCACATTACAATAATACAAATAAAAATTAATATTCTCTTTAAAACTTAAAAAAGACCACTATTTTTGTGACCAAACAAGAATGCATCTTATATGATACAAAGAATACAATCATTTTATTTATTTATAGTAGCTGCAGTAAATTTATTCGCTGTTTTTTTTGTGAATATCGTTGCTGAAGTGTCTGAAAACACTATCTTTACTTTAGCAAACGCCTTAAATAAAGGTACGTTCATCTTGTTTGTAACACTTACTTTAATAAGTGTTTTTTCCTACAAAAAGCGAATTAATCAGTTTGTAATGAACCGATTAAACATCATATTAAACTTTTTTTTACTAGGATTTTTCGTTTACCGATGGCTAAGTTTATCTGGAGAAAGTTTTCTTTCTGAGAAGGGTATTGGGATGTTTGTTCCTATTATTTCTATCGTTTTTTTATCTGTGGCCAATAAAGCCATAAAAAAGGACGAAGATCTCGTAAAATCTGTCGATCGTTTACGTTAAACCTAACATCTTAGTAGTATTAGTGCGTAAAACCCGGGCTTGTTACCCGGGTTTTTTTATGGCTTTTTTCCCCTCAAGCCCAATTCAATGACTTCCAAATCTTTTAAAGAACCCTTGTCTATAGAAAATCGCAGCATGGTTCTCATTTGGTGAAAACCAGAAACGCCACAAGCTCCGGGATTGAGATGCATGCATTGTATGGATTTATCCCACTGTACTTTCAAGATATGAGAGTGACCAGCAATAAAAATTTGAGGAGGATTTTGCTTTATTTCTTCTCTAATGCGTTGGTTGTATTTACCGGGGTAACCACCAATATGGGTGATCCAAACTTTCATACCCTCGCAGTCAAATTTTAAATCTAACGGAAAGCTACTTCTGGCTTTGTGATCGTCTATATTTCCATAAACTGCCTTGAGGGGTTTTAAATCAGCTATAGCATCTGTTACCGCTAAGTCTCCAATGTCCCCAGCGTGCCATACCTCGTCTGCCTGAGATACAAAATGTAATATTCTCTCGTCTATATGGGAATGGGTATCTGAAAGCAGTAAAATTTTTTTCATTTAAAGTAAATTCAAGTGGCTATACGGTATCTTTGCACACAAAAGTAAGAGATTGCATTGAGATATTTTATACACTTTTCATATCTAGGAACACACTATCACGGTTGGCAAAAGCAGCCGAATGCCTCCAGTGTGCAAGAAAAATTGGAACATTCACTTTCAATGTTATTAGCTGTACCAGTAGAATTAATGGGTGCTGGGAGAACAGATGCTGGCGTACATGCCAAAAAAATGGTCGCCCATTTTGACACTGAAATAGATTTTGACCCACTAACTATTACAGACAGGCTGAACGCCTTTCTTCCAGAAGATATTTCAATAGACCAAATAGTAGCCGTTACCCAAGATACCCATGCCCGTTTTACGGCAACCAGCAGGACTTATGAGTATATAGTGGTGAATCGCAAGGATCCCTTTCAACATCATGGGGCCCATTATGTTTTTCATCCCATAGATATTCATGCAATGAATACCGCGGCTCAGATGCTATTGGGGGAAAAAGATTTTGAGTGCTTTTCAAAGTCCAATTCAGATGTGCATACGTACATTTGTGACATATCCCACGCAAAGTGGGTAGCCACAAAAGATCAATTGGTTTTCACCATTACCGCCAACAGATTTTTGCGAAATATGGTTCGCGCAGTTGTGGGGACTCTTTTAGAAATTGGTACAGGCAAGCGCCCAGTGACAGATATTCCAACACTTCTAGCCTCCAAGTCAAGGAGTAATGCAGGACCATCTGTTCCAGCGAAAGGCTTATATTTAACCCAAATAAATTATCCAGAAAACATTTATGTCTGATCTTAAAGAAAGCGGTAAAGCATTCGACAAAAAACTGTTTAGGCGATTGTTGCAATACACCAATCCCTATGCGTTTACCTTTTATGGTGTAGCTTTTACAGCAATAATACTCTCTGCATTTGCGGTGTTAAGACCAGTTTTGGTAGGGGTTTTGGTAGATGAGGCCATTAAAATGGCCGATGCCCAAAAGCTCCTAAATCTAACCCTTATTTTACTAGCCGTCCTAATTGGGGAAGTAACCAGCCAACTCACTTTTAATTATTTTGCCAATTGGTTGGGAGAGTCGGTGATCAGAGATGTAAGGGTGAAGCTCTTTCACCATATGACCCATTTTAAAATGGCTTATTTTGACAAATCTTCCATTGGTATATTGGTCACTAGAGCTGTGGCAGATATGCAAAGAATAGGGGAGATCTTTTCGCAAGGCTTTTTTGTTATTGTATCAGATTTACTTAAAATGTTTGTGGTTGGTGGAGTCATGCTCTATTTGAATTGGAGACTATCTCTAATTGTTTTTGCTGTGCTGCCCATCATATTATATGCCACAAGATTGTTTCAAAGAGCCATGAAAGGCGCTTTTACCGAGGTAAGAGCTCAGGTAGCGCAACTAAATTCATTTGTTCAAGAGCGTATTTCAGGAATGAAAGTAGTTCAGCTCTTCAATAGGGCAGCTGCAGAAAAAAAAGCATTTGAGGAAATTAACAATAAACACACCAAAGCTTGGTTAAAAACCGTGTGGTATAACTCTGTTTTTTTTCCAGTAGCAGATATTGTCTCTTCCATTACTATAGGAATGATTGTTTGGTATGGCGGGCTTCAAAATATTTCTGGTATTAGCGCCAATGAATACGGTACCATATTTACCTTTATTTTACTATCAGAGATGCTTTTCAGGCCCCTCAGACAAATAGCAGATAAGTTCAATACTTTGCAAATGGGTATGGTGGCTGCTGCAAGGGTTTTTAAAATTTTAGATACCCAAGACCAAACTGAAACAGGGGGCCATACTGATTTACCTCAAATTGAGGGTGATATTGCCTTTGAAAAAGTAGTTTTTGGTTATTTGCCAGATGAACCTGTACTCAAAGGGATTTCTTTTAAAGTTTCTAAAGGAGAAACCCTCGCTATAGTTGGGGCAACTGGAGCTGGTAAGTCTACCATTATTAATTTGCTAAACCGTTTTTACGGGATTCAATCTGGTCGTATTTCAATTGACAGCCATAGTATTAGCGACTTGTCATTAGCTGGACTTAGAAGTCATATCGCTGTAGTTTTACAGGATGTTTTTCTCTTTGCTGACACTATTGAAAATAATATTTCATTGGGAAATCCTGAAATTAGTATTTCCGAAATAGAAGCTGCTGCCAAAGAAATTGGTGTACACGATTTTATTACGAGCTTGCCAGGAGGGTATCAGTTTAATGTAAAAGAGCGTGGGGGAATGCTTTCGAGTGGTCAGAGACAGTTAATTGCTTTTCTTAGGGCCTATGTGACTAAACCATCAATTTTGGTATTAGACGAGGCCACTTCTTCTATAGACAGTGCCTCAGAACAACTCATTCAAAAAGCTACAGATACCATTACAAAGGGCAGGACTTCCATTGTAATTGCGCACAGGTTGGCTACTATTAAACAAGCGTCTAACATTCTTGTCATGGAGTCAGGAAGGATTGTGGAGCAAGGCACGCATGAGGCATTACTCAAAAAAGGAGGCTATTATAAAAACCTTTACGAAGCCCAATTTTTACAAGTAGCTGTTGGGGAATAGCTGTAAAGTAACCACTATACTTTAAGACAAGCCTATTATTTGTGGCGGGCATTCATAAATATATCTTCATTTAAACTTATTGGCTCAGGTCTGTACGCAGCAGTTGCTCTAATTCAATACTGTCCTTGAATAATATAAACCCACCGTTTTTGATATAAGAGATGGCTCCTGTCTCTTCAGATACGACCAATGCTAAAGCATCGGTTTTTTCGGTGATCCCTACTGCTGCTCTATGTCTAAGACCAAACCTAAGTGGAATAGTTCTTTCATCAGAAACGGGTAGAATGGCACGCGTCGCTACAATATAATTATTTTCTATTATCGCAGCTCCGTCGTGAAGTGGACTATTTTTATAAAAAATACTTTCAATAATAGGTTGACTCAATTCAATGTTCATTCGGTCCCCAGATTGTCTCACAAAATCCAAAGAATTATTTTTCTCAAAAACCAATAAAGCACCCGTTTTGGTTTGACTCATTTTTTCCAGCGCTGCAATAACTGCTTTAATATCTGTTTCTAGAGGTTGAAGGTCTTGCTTTAAAAATTTAAAGTGTTTTAAGTATGCGCGTTTGTTAGCGAAATTGGTAGATCCTAACATGAGTAAAAACTTTCTAATCTCTTGTTGGAAAACAATAATCAGCGCAATAAGGCCAATATTCATAAACCCTCCAATGATATTTGAAATCATTTTAATTTCTAATAACTCTGTGAGTTTCCAAAGCCCCCATACCATCACAATTCCAATAAAAATATTGATAGCTACTGTGCCTCTGACCAATTTATAAATATAAAAAAGTAGCAAGGCCACCAATAGAATATCTATGGCGTCAGTGATTTTAAATTCAAGAAAATTGAAAAATTCCAATAGGTTCTTTTTTGTAAAAATAGCTAATTAGACTATAAATAGCCTAGCGATGTATTGTTTTTTAAGCATTTTGAAGGGCTTCGTACAAAAGAACACACTCTTTAGCAGCCGCCACATCATGAACTCTCAAGATACTACTTCCATTAATGAGCGCTTGCATGTGTAGGGCAGTTGTGCCGTTAAGCGCGTCTTGTGCAGTTGTATTCAATGTTTTGTAAATCATAGATTTCCTGCTCACTCCTGTTAAGACAGGTACTCCAAAAGTATTTAACAACGCACTCTCCCTGAGTAATTCAAAATTTTGTTGGGTGGTTTTGGCAAACCCATAGCCAGGATCTATAATAATATCTGTGATATTGTGTTTTTTAGCCCTGTCTATTTTCTCTGAAAAATAGCTGATAATTTCTTGTAATAAGTGCTCGTATTGGGTGTGCTCTTGCATGTCTTTTGGCGTACTTCTCATATGCATCATGATATAGGGCACTCCAAGTTTCCCTAAGGTTGGGATCATTTCAGGGTCTAGTTGTCCTGCAGAGATATCATTGATTAAGGCAGCACCCATTTCAATGGCGTTTTTTGCTATGCTACTTCTAAAGGTATCTATAGATAAGAGCCCCTCAGGAAACCGTTTTAAAATAGCCTGGAGTATTGGGTAGAGTCTTTTTGCCTCTTCTTCTTCAGACACCTCTGCTGCTCCTGGTCTTGAACTGTATGCACCAATATCTATAAAAGTAGCGCCCTCTTTCATCATTTTTTCTACTTGTGCTAGCACTTGGTCTTCTGCTTTGTAGCGCCCTCCATCATAAAAAGAATCTGGAGTAATATTGAGTACGCCCATTATTTTGGGTGTGTCCAAAAAGATTAAACCTCCCTTGCAATTCAATGAAAAAGGAACAGTAGGTGTAGAATTTGTTTTTTTTAACATGAGATCTTAAGATTCAAAGGGATAGGGTTGTTGGGTTTAATTATTTATGCGAAATTTACGCAAATTAAATAAAGACATGGCCAATACCTCGGACCAATATAATGCAGTAATTAAAATGTGTAGAGATCTTTTCGAGAAAAAGATGTCAGACTATGGAGCTGCATGGCGTATTTTAAGACTTCCATCTCTTACCGATCAAATTTTTATTAAAGCACAAAGAATTAGAGGGCTTCAGCAAAATACAGAGCAGAAAGTAGCTGAGGGAGAAGTGTCTGAATTTATAGGAATTATAAACTATTCCGTTATGGCCTTAGTCCAGATGGAATTAGGAGCTGTGGAACAACCGGATATGGACGTTTCTCAAGCTTTAGAAGCCTACGATAAGCATGTAGCCATTACAAAATCACTTATGGAAGCCAAGAACCATGATTATGGGGAAGCTTGGCGAGACATGAGAGTGAGTTCCCTGACTGATCTTATCTTGCAAAAATTACTAAGGGTGAAGCAAATAGAAGACAATCAAGGAAAAACCATAGTAAGTGAAGGAATAGATGCGAATTATCAAGACATGCTCAATTACGCGGTCTTTGCATTGATTCATTTAGAATCTTAATAGAACAATCTATGAAATACATTACGCATTTATCTAGAATCCTGGTGGGGGTTTTATTTGTAGTCAGTGGCTTTATAAAGCTCAATGATCCAGTAGGTTTTTCTTTTAAGTTAGAAGAGTATTTTAGTCAAGGAGTCTTAGACCTTCCTGTTCTAATCCCTTTTGCATTGGCGATCGCTTTTTTTGTAGTGGTATTTGAAGTACTCTTAGGGATATTTTTGATAGTGGGCTATCAATTGAAATTCACCTTATGGAGTTTGCTCTCCATGATTGTTTTCTTCACTTTTTTAACTTTTTACTCTGCCTATTTTAATAAGGTAACGGATTGTGGTTGTTTTGGCGACGCCATAAAGCTCACTCCATGGGAGTCTTTTACCAAAGATGTCATTTTATTGGTACTCATATTAATTCTTTTTAGAGGAAAGAAACATCTGAATAGTTTCCTGCCTAAGACCTTAACCAAAGCTGTAGTGTTTTTGAGTTTTGTGGCGGCTGTTTCTTTTGGTTTTTGGGTGTTGCAACACTTGCCGGCAATAGACTTTAGACCTTATAAGATTGGCGCTAATATTCCAGCAGGCATGACTATTCCAAAGGGGGCACCACAATCTATTTATGAATATCGATGGGTTTTTGAGGTAAACGGAGAAGAAAAAGTCATTACCACCCAAAAAGAATATCCCAATGTAGACGGTACCTTTTTAAGAGTTACCACAGAAAAAATTCAAGAGGGCTATGTGCCTCCTATCCATGATTTTACTATAGAGCAGGAAGGGGTAGATCAGACAGAGTCTTTAATGATGGTGCCTAAGCTGGTGATGGTTGTGGCCTATGATTTAGCCAAAAGCAATCCCAAAGCGTTTGAAAAAGTGGCTCAAGCTACCTTAAAAGCACACCAGGCTGGTTATGAAGTCATAGGCATGTCTGCCTCTTCAAAAGCACAGGCAGCAGAAGTGATAGAGAAATATGGACTGGGGTTTGATTTTTATTTCACAGATCAGACCACGCTCAAAACAATCGTGCGATCAAATCCTGCCATTTTAGTGGTGGAACATGGCACCATTACCCAAAAAAGACATTATAATGATTTTGAATTATTAGAATTCAATACAAACAATTAATATACTTATGAGAAAGAAAATTGTAGCCGGAAACTGGAAAATGAACAATGATTTAAAGGCTACCCAGCTTTTAATAGAAGACTTGAAAGGATTGACATTAGCGTCTGACGTTTCTGTTATGGTGGCACCGACCTTTGTAAACTTAACGGCAGCTTTAGACACTGCAGCGACAACGCCAATAGAGGTGATTGCACAAAATATGCATTTCGCAGATTCAGGTGCATATACCGGAGAGATTTCTGCAGACATGCTTACAGCAGTGGGAATTAAAACAGTTATTTTGGGTCATTCTGAGCGCAGAAGCTATTTTGGAGAGACAGATGCTATTCTAGAAAAGAAAACAAAACAAGCCATTGACAAAGGATTACAAGTCATGTTTTGTTTTGGTGAGGAATTGGCAGATAGAAAATCAGGCAACCATTTCAATGTAGTGGAGCATCAGTTAAAAAATGCCTTATTTAGTTTACCAGAAACTGCTTGGTCACAAATTATTTTAGCATACGAGCCTGTTTGGGCCATAGGAACTGGGGAGACTGCCTCTGCAGAACAAGCGCAAGAAATGCACCATTTTATTAGAAAGACCATAGCCGCGGCATTCAGTGAATCAATTGCACAAGAAGTTTCTATACTGTACGGTGGAAGTGTTAAACCGGCCAATGCTGTAGAGATTTTTTCTAAACCAGATGTAGATGGTGGTCTTATTGGAGGAGCAGCACTCGTTGCAACAGATTTTGCAGCCATTGTGAACGCTTTTAACTAAATATGACGCTAGACTACACTGCTTGTCACTTTGAAGTGACTCCATTACAGCCCGCATCTGATTTGCTCATAGCGGAATTAGGGTCTTTGGGATTTGAAAGTTTTGAGGAAACCTCTACGGGAGTGATAGCATATATTAATACTGCTTTTTGGCGCCCTTCTTTATTGGAGGGTTTAGCGGTGTATGATTATGACGGTTTTTCTTTTTCATATACCATAAAGGAAATTCCTCAAGAAAACTGGAACGCCAATTGGGAGGCCAATTTTTCTCCCATTCAGGTAGACCATCACTGTGTTGTTAGGGCGCCTTTTCACCAAGCTCCTGAAGTAACTTATGACATTGTCATTGAACCAAAGATGAGTTTTGGCACAGGACACCATGAGACTACCCACATGATGCTCAGTGCTATTTTACAGCTAGATTGTCAGGATAAGAAAGTCATGGACATGGGGAGTGGCACAGGAGTTTTAGCTATTCTCGCGGCTATGAAGGGAGCTACAGATGTAGACGCGGTAGATATAGATCACTGGTGTTATTTAAATGCCGTAGAAAATACAGAAAGAAATAAAGTACCTTTTATTAAGGTATATGAAGGAGACGTTTCTTTCTTAGCCTCTACTGAT
>JAQWFV010000001.1 GCA_029238555.1 Flavobacteriaceae bacterium | reverse complement strand
GGATCTGTTTACTTTGACGTTCAAAAATTTAATGAAACCCATGATTACGGAAAGTTAAGTGGTAGGAAACTAGAAGACATGCTGGCCAACACCAGAAGTCTAACAGCACAAGACGAAAAAAAATCTCCTCAAGATTTTGCGCTATGGAAAAAAGCAGAACCGCAACACATCATGAGATGGCCCTCTCAATGGGGCGACGGTTTTCCGGGATGGCACTTAGAATGTACTGCGATGAGTACAAAATATTTAGGAAAAACTTTTGATATTCACGGAGGAGGAATGGATTTAAAATTCCCCCACCACGAATGCGAAATTGCTCAGGCAGAAGCCACTAATGAGGTATCTCCAGTGAAATATTGGATGCACGCCAATATGCTTACGCTCAATGGTAAAAAGATGTCTAAATCTACCGACAACAATATTTTGCCTGGGGAAATCTTTACAGGAGATAATAACATACTCTCTAAACCTTTCACTGCCTCTGTAGTTAGATTTTTCATGATGCAAGCGCATTACACCAGTATTTTAGACTTGAGTAATGAAGCCTTATTGGCCTCTGAAAAAGGGCATTCACGTTTAATGGATGCTTTAAAACAACTAGACAATGTAGTGGTGGGAACCCATACTGACTTTGATGTAAAAAGCTGGGAAGAAAAGTGCTACACCGCTATGAATGACGACTTTAACACCCCCATACTCATTGCACACCTATTTGAGGGAGTAAAAGAAATTAATTTATTAAAAGAAGGAACGCACCAAATTAAGCAAGCAGACAAAGTGTATTTTACAGCTTTATTAAAGGCTTTTGTGTTTGATGTTTTAGGCTTAAAAGAGGGTGAGGAAATGGCCACAAATAGCCAGACACCGGCATTGGTAGAAATGCTTATTAAACTCAGAAAAGAGGCCAGAGACAATAAAGATTTTGCTACTTCAGACGCGATTAGAGACCAATTGTTGGCCCTTGGCATACAGTTAAAAGACGGAGCAGAAGGGACTACCTTTAGCCTGTCTTAATTGTTGCTAACAAAAAGCTTCTCAATGTTGCAAGCCGTGTAAAAAACAATGGGTACGCTACAAAAAGCTGGTGTAAGCATTCCTATAACTCGAATAAACGAAAACAACTGCGTTTGAAAAAAATACTTATTTTTCCTTTTGTGATCTTGATTCGTTTTTACCAAAACTTCATTTCACCACTCACACCACCCAGTTGTAGGTACACCCCTACTTGCTCTAGCTACAGCCTTGAAGCCTTTCAAAAACACGGACTTTTTAAGGGAGCATGGTTGTCTGCCAAGAGAATTTTAAGTTGTAATCCTTGGGGAGGGCATGGACATGACCCAGTGCCATAAAATAAATTCAGTGAATAAAGCCATCTATTTTGCTATCTTAGCGTAAACTTTTCAAGCATGCATATTTTAGGAATTATATGGAACCCAAATGAAACCTTATTCAGCTTAGGGGGATTACAGATAAAATACTACAACTTACTTTGGATTATTGCCTTTGCACTAGGCTGGTACTTAATGAAAAAGATCTTTTTATCTGAGAAGAAAACCTTAGAACAATTAGATTCTCTCTTTATTCATGCAGTATTGTCCACCATGCTTGGTGCCCGATTAGGACATGTTTTTTTCTATGACTGGGCCTATTATCAAGACCATTTATTAGAAATCTTATTACCCATTAGAGAAAGTAGTAAAGGGGCCCTATTTGGGCTGATTCGAGGCTATGAATTCACCGGTTTTGCTGGTTTGGCAAGTCATGGGGCTGCTATTGGTATTATCCTAGGGATGATGCTCTACATAAAAAAGAATCCAGAATTCAAACTGCTTTCTTTATTTGACAGACTGGTCGTACCTGTTTCTCTTGGTGCATTCTGTATTCGTCTGGGTAATTTTTTTAACTCAGAAATCAACGGAAAAGTAGTGAATGAAGATTTTATTTTTGCCACTAAATTCATCAGAGACTCAGAAGACATGTCTGCCTATAAAGCCATGGGTATTACAGGGGAGCGTACTCCAGAGGCTGCCTACGCCATGATTGAAACAAATCCAGACTTTGCTTCGTACCTAGAAGCCATTCCGTTTAGACACCCTGCGCAACTATACGAAGGGGTAGCTTATTTGGCTATTTTTGTTTTATTGTATTATATCTTTTGGAACACCGCTAAAAAAGACAAACCGGGCTACCTCTTTGGGCTATTTTTTATCCTACTTTGGGCTACAAGATTTTTTGTAGAATACGTAAAGAAAAGCCAAGGAGGATTTGAAGAAAGCTTGGGTCTTTTGAGCACAGGTCAGTGGCTCAGTATTCCATTTATACTCATAGGCGCCTATTATATGTTGCGCCCAGCAAAAAAATAACATCAGATGCCTTCGCATCTCCATCTGCTCATAGGAAATCACATCAGTGAGGACCAGGTCTATAGGTATTTAAATGTAGCCTACCCAAAAACCTTAAAAGCTTCCTGGTATTCTAAAAAAGCCATTCAAGCTCAGATCCAAGAAGAGCGTATTCACGATTTAAAACTGTTCGTAAATACCTATGGTCAAACACTAGAAAGCATGTCTAGTGGGCAACAAGGCGTGGCATTTTTTAAATATATCCTGAGCCAACAAAAAGAGACCATTGTACTCATAAATCCAATGGCGCATTTAGACGCAATCAATAGGGCTTATGTTGTAAAGGAACTGGATAGAATATGTGACCAAGTCCATCTTGTCATAGTGACTTCAAATGAACATTGGACACCCAATTTCAATGGTCAAAAATCCTATCTAGAATACGATCTAACTTTAGACAGTCAAAAAAAATCACCCCATACAGAACACAATACTTTTAATCAAAAACTATGGCCGACTATTAATAAAAGTGCTGTGGAGCACTCAATTCCCAAGACTCTAGTGAGGCTTGAGAATGTAACGGTATCCTATGGCAGTAAAAAAGTGTTGCATCTAATTAATTGGACTATTAAAAGTGGAGATTTCTGGCAGTTGAAAGGAGAAAATGGGTCAGGAAAAACCACCCTTCTCTCCCTAATCACAGGAGACAATCCAAAAGGTTTTGGCCAAGACTTATGGCTTTTTGGCCATAAAAAAGGAAGCGGCGAAAGCGTTTGGGAGATTAAGAAACATTTGGGCTATTACGCCCCTTCCATGATACAGATGTTTCCTGGCACTCATAGCGCAATAGAAATGATCTTGGGCGGGGTATTAGACCAAGTAGGTTTATACCAAAAGCCTTCTGAGGAGATGGTTCAAAAAGCCAAATTATGGCTGGAGGCGGTGGGTCTCTCCACTCTGGAAAAACAGCCTTTCCATGATTTATCTGAAGGGCAAAAAGGAATGATAATGACCTTAAGGGCCATGATAAAACTTCCTGCATTACTGATTTTAGATGAGCCTACAAGTGGATTAGATTCCATTCAAAGTAGTCAATACATTCAATTAGTAGAGAATCTGGCAAAACATACCGACACTGCTATTATTTTAGTCTCTCACATAGAGGCACACGAGTTTAAGAGAGCCAAACAAATAACACTCCACAAAACACCCCAAGGCAGTATTGCTAAAATGATATAAAAAAAGGCGGCCAAATGGCCGCCTTTTTTTTGCATCGAACAACAGTTTAAATTATTTTCCTGATTGAATCTTCTTCTTTAAGAAGTCAAACATAATTGGTGTTGCAATAAAGAGTGAAGAGTAAGTACCTACCAACACCCCAATAATCATAGCGAACATGAATCCTCTAAGAGACTCTCCTCCAAAAACAAAGATCGCTAGCAATACCACTAAAGTAGTTAAAGAGGTATTTAAAGTACGGCTTAACGTACTGTTCAAGGCCAAGTTGGTGTTTTCTCCAGACTTCCATCCTTTTTCTGCTATAATCTCACGAATACGGTCAAATACTACCACGGTATCATTTAATGAGTATCCAATTACGGTAAGGATCGCCGCGATAAATGCCTGATCAATTTCCATATTAAAAGGCATGTACTTCCCTAATAAAGAGAATATACCCAGCACGATTAATACATCGTGGAATACCGCCACAACAGCACCCAATGAGAACTGCCATTTTCTAAATCTCAATAAGATGTATAAGAACACCACCAATAGAGATCCTAAGATCGCTAAGAAAGCGTTGTTTTTAATATCATCTGCGATCGTTGGACCCACTTTAGAAGACTGCATAATACCAATCGTTCCGCCACCATCTCCAACAATAAAGTCTTCATAGCTAGTTCCAGCTGGTAAATATTTCTGAAGTGATGTGTACAATGAATTTTGAATTTCATTGTCTACTTCAATACCTTCAACATCTACCTTATATGCCGTAGTAATTTTTACTTGATTGTCTTCTCCGTAAGTCTTCACATTAGTTCCTGTTCCAAACACATCTGACAATTCAGAAGATAATTCAGATGGATTCACCGCCTGTTCAAAACGAACCGTATAAGAACGACCTCCAATAAAGTCTACGCCTTGCTGTAAGCCTTGGGTAAATAGCGAACCTAAACTCACTAATACAAAAGCTCCAGACACCGCGTAGGCAATAGTTCTCTTTCCTAGGAAGTTAATATTAGGCTGTTTGAATAAATTCTTAGTAATGGCGGTGCTAAAGTCTAAAGAGGCAGACTTTTTAGCCGTGTACCCATCGATTAATAATCTAGTGATAAAGATCGCTGTAAATAAAGAAGTGATAATACCTATTAATAAGGTAGTCGCAAATCCTTTAATCGGTCCTGAACCAAATACAAATAATATAATCGCTGTAAGTCCTGTCGTAATGTTAGCATCTAAGATGGAAGAAAGGGCGTTGCTAAAACCGTCTGCAATAGCGAGGGTTTTTCCTTTTCCTTTAGCCAATTCTTCTTTAATACGCTCAAAGATGAGCACGTTTGCATCTACAGACATACCAATGGTCAATACAATACCTGCAATTCCCGGAAGGGTCAATACAGCATTCAAACTCACTAATACACCAAAAATAAGTACGATGTTTAGCAATAGGGCAATGTCTGCAAAAAGACCTGCTCTACCGTAGTATAAGATCATCCATAACAACACCAATACCATAGCTAAAGAAAATGAGTTAAACCCACTATCTATAGCTTCCTGACCTAGTGATGGACCCACAATTTCAGACTGAATAATCTCAGCAGAAGCCGGTAATTTACCTGCACGCAAAACGTTGGATATATCTTTAGTTTCATTTACGGTAAAAGATCCTGTAATTTCGGAACGACCTCCTGAGATAGGACCTGAAGAAACTCCTGGGGCAGTGTAAACTTTGTTGTCTAAAACAATCGCAATACCAGTTTGGTTGTTAAATGCGTCTCCAGTTAATTTCTCCCACTCTTTGGCTCCTTTAGTATTCATAGTCATGGACACTGCAGGACGGCTAAATTGGTCAAAATCATCTCTGGCATCACTCACTACATCGCCACTAATTCTAGGGGTGTTGTCTCTATTAGATTTTAAGGCGTACAAACCAACTATTTCAGAATTAGCTGCAGGACGCTCCCACACAAACTTCACATTAGCTAAAGAAGCTGGGATGAGTTTGCGAATTTCTTTCATTCTCAAATAAGACCCTACTGTAGCAGTATCTCTCACTGAAAATTTAAAAGTTTCATATCCTTGCCCTTGACCTCTAATCAAGTCAATTAATGGATTTTGTTGGTTGGCCAATGAATCTTGTGCTACGTCTGCCAATAGAGAATCAATCTCTGAAGCAGGCTTTTGAGTTTCTTCTTTAGTAATCACTAAAGACTTTAAACGCTCATTGGCAGCCACAAAGAAAGAAGCAATATCTTGGTTGTTCGATGGGTAAGTTTCCCAAAATTCTAATTGTGCCGTACTAGACAGTAAATCTTGCGCTCTGGCAATATCTTTAGCTCCTGGCAATTCTACCAGAATTCTTCCGGAGTTACCTTCTCTTTGAATGTTTGGTTGTGTTACCCCAAAGCCGTCAATACGCTCTCTGAGTACCTCAAAAGCAGATACGATAGACTCGTCAATTTTTTGACTTAAAATAGGCTTCACCTCATCGTCTGACATTTGAAAGTTAATCGCGTCAGATAAGGCTTTGTTTGCAAAAATAGAAGGATCTGCTAACTTGGTGTCTCCTTTAATCGCGTCAAATGACTCGAAGAATAAGTTTAAGTAAGTGTCGTCACTACTTTTAGACGCATTATCTGCATCTGCAAGGGCTTTATTAAAAACAGGATTCTTAGAATTGTTGGCCAATCCTTTTAATATGTCTTTTACAGAGATCTGTAAAGTCACGTTAATCCCCCCTTTAAGGTCCAATCCTTTATTGAGTTCTTTTTTCTTAGCGTCTGAATAGCTGGTGAATCCAAAGATTGGATTGTTTGCTACAGAATCTAAAAAAGCGGTTTCTGCTGTCCCTCTTTTTGCGAGATAGTCTGCGTCAGTGTCTGCAATCTTAGCGGCAGCGAAAGCTACTGAATCTTGTTCTACCTTACTGGTAATGAAGGTAAAAGATAGCTGGTAAATACTCACTATCCCGAATAAAAAAGCAAATAGCTTTATAAGTCCTTTATTTTGCATTAGTTCAATGAATTATTATTTGGTATATAAATTGCGTGCAAATATATCATTTCCAATAGGAACTGACAATAATTTGTTTTAAATCACAAAATAAGTAAGCGCCTTCTGTAAAGGCGCTTATATACTTGTTGTGGTTATGATACGTCTAAGAGACTGTTTGTTTTTCTTACCCCCTCAGCACTCTCTGCCAATTTGGCTTTCTCTTGGTCGTTCAATGGAATTGTAACAATTTCTTCAATTCCATTTACCCCTAAGATTACGGGTACACCAATACAGATATCAGACAAGCCGTACTCCCCTTCTAATAAGGTAGAACAAGGGAACATTTTTTTCTGATCACATACAATGGCTTGTGCCATTGCAGACACAGCAGCCCCCGGTGCATACCAAGCAGAAGTGCCTAATAACTTGGTCAAGGTTGCTCCACCAACTTTGGTGTCTTCTACTACTTGGCCCAAACGCTCCTCGCTCACAAAATTAGATACAGGTACAGAGTTTCTAGTAGCCAATCTGCTCAATGGAACCATTCCAGTATCTGAGTGGCCTCCAATCACCATGCCATCAATATCTGAGATAGGTGCTCCTACAGCCTCTGCTAAACGATACTTAAATCTAGCGCTGTCTAAAGCACCACCCATACCTATTATTCTATGCTTTGGTAATCCCGTTGCTTTATGAACCAAATAAGTCATGGTGTCCATTGGATTACTCACCACCATAATAATCACCTCTGGTGAATGTGCCAAAATACTTTGGGCAACAGTCTTCACAATCCCTGCATTAATACCTATAAGCTCCTCTCTTGTCATTCCAGGTTTTCTTGGAATACCAGAAGTAATAATCGCTAAGTGACTTCCTGCAGTTTTGCTATAATCACCGGTCGTTCCTGTAATTTTTGTGTCAAAACCATTCAAAGAAGCTGTTTGCATTAAATCCATCGCCTTCCCTTCTGCATAACCTTCTTTAATGTCTACCAACACTACCTCTGAGGCAAAATCTTTTATAGCAATATACTCTGCGCAACTTGCACCAACAGCACCTGCTCCTACCACTGTAATCTTCATTCTAATTCTATTTTTTAAGTTTATAATTTTTCTGTTTATGCGTCAATATTCGCATACACCGCATTTTTCTCAATAAATTCTTTTCTTGGCGGTACTTCATCTCCCATTAACATAGAGAAAGTCCTGTCCGTCTCCGTAGCATTGTCTATAGTAATCTGTCTCAATGTTCTGAATTCAGGATTCATCGTAGTGTCCCACAATTGTTCTGCATTCATTTCTCCAAGACCCTTATAACGTTGTATACTTACAGAACCGTTATACTCCTCTGCTATAGCGTCACGCTCTTTGTCATTCCATGCATAACGTTTTTTAGCCCCTTTTTTAACCAAATAAAGTGGTGGAGTGGCAATATAAACATGGCCTCCATCTATGAGCTCCCTCATATATCTGAAGAAAAACGTCAAGATTAGGGTCTCAATATGGCTACCATCTACGTCTGCATCACACATGATGACTACTTTGTGGTACCTTAACTTATCTAAGTTAAGGGCTTTAGAATCTTCTTCAGTTCCAATAGAAACCCCTAAAGCGGTATAAATATTTTTAATTTCTTCATTGTCAAACACCCTGTGCTGCATGGCTTTTTCCACATTCAAAATCTTACCCCTTAAAGGTAAAATTGCCTGAAAATTCCTGTCACGCCCTTGCTTGGCCGTTCCACCTGCAGAATCTCCCTCCACAAGGAATACCTCACATAAACTTGGGTCTTGCTCCGAGCAATCTGACAATTTACCAGGTAAACCGCCAATACTCATGACTGTCTTACGCTGCACCATCTCTCTGGCTTTATTTGCAGCATGTCTTGCTTGAGCAGCTAAAACCACTTTTTGAACAATAATCTTAGCGTCGTCTGGGTTTTCTTCTAGGTAATCAGATAACATTTCAGAAACCGCCTGACTTACAGCAGCAGAGACTTCCCTGTTACCCAATTTAGTTTTAGTTTGCCCTTCGAACTGAGGTTCTGCAACTTTTACAGAAACAATGGCAGTTAAGCCCTCACGAAAGTCGTCTCCAGATATTTCAAATTTTAGTTTGTCTAACAAACCAGAAGCATCTGCATATTTTTTCAAGGTGGTCGTTAAACCCCTTCTAAATCCAGAAAGGTGTGTACCTCCTTCGTGGGTGTTAATATTGTTTACGTAAGAATGTAAATTCTCTGTATAAGAGGTGTTATATACCATTGCGACCTCTACAGGAATACCATTTTTCTCTCCTTCTATTGAGATCACATTTTGAATCAATTGCTCTCTATTGCCATCCAAGAATTTTATAAATTCTTTTAGACCTTCCTCAGAATGGAATACTTCGCTTACAAAAGAACCGTCTTCTTCTTTCTGACGCTTATCTGTTATGGTTAATTTCACTCCCTTATTCAAGTAGGACAATTCACGCATTCTATTAGAAAGCGTTTCATAACTGTACTCAACCGTTTGGGTAAAAATGGTTGGGTCTGGCCAGAAAGTCACAGTAGTTCCTCTCTTATCTGTATCTCCAATAGATTTTACTGGGTAAAGGGCCTTTCCCCTTTCATATTCTTGCTCCCATATTTTTCCCTCTACATAGACTGTAGCTTTAAGACTCACCGAAAGGGCATTCACACATGAAACCCCTACACCGTGTAAACCTCCAGAAACCTTATAAGAATCTTTATCAAATTTTCCACCAGCACCAATCTTAGTCATTACGACCTGTAAGGCAGAAACACCCTCTTTTTTGTGCATTCCTACTGGAATACCCCTACCGTTATCTGTTACAGAAATGGAATTGTCTTCATTTATATCTATGGTAATGGTGTCACAATGTCCTCCCATTGCCTCATCAATAGAGTTGTCTACCACCTCATAAACCAAGTGGTGCAAACCCCTTACTCCTACATCTCCAATATACATAGAGGGACGCATTCTTACATGCTCCATCCCTTCAAGGGCCTGAATACTATCTGCGGAATAATTCTTTTTTTCTAATTCTTCACTCATAAATCCTAAGCGTTATTTGTTTATTTATTAAGCAATCCCACAAATATAACTAATAGCCTATTAAATGGGGGTTTAATATGGTTTAGAAGCGCCTAAGTTATTAACAATTGTTGTGGAAAATGAGGGGTTTTAAACAAGTATAAAAACAAAAAAAAGCCCTCCTTGACGGAGGGCTTTAGTTTCAGAAATAAATCCCGAATCAATGTCTAATTAAAATTACTTGCTATAGGCATCTGAGTGCACTTTGGCCACTGCCCTACCAGATGGATCATTCATGTTTTTAAACGCTTCATCCCATTCCAATGCTATAGGCGTGCTACAAGCCACTGAGGGTACAGAGGGTACACATAGGGCCGCAGCATCTGAGGGGAAATGGGTCTCAAATATAGACCTGTAATAAAATTCTTCTTTAGAAGTAGGCGTTTGCAATGGGAACCTGTACGCCGCGTTGGCCAACTGTTCGTCTGTTACAGCTCCTGCAACAACTTCTTTTAGGGTGTCTATCCAATTGTATCCAACGCCGTCAGAAAACTGCTCTTTTTGCCTCCAAGCGACAGATTCTGGCAGGTATGCTTCAAAAGCC
This sequence comes from Flavobacteriaceae bacterium, assembly GCA_029238555.1. Next base: position 16,489 of record JAQWFV010000001.1, on the reverse strand, counting down.
TTGCGCAACACCCATTTCTCCATACGTTCCCCATTGATCATTTTGTCTTGTGGGTTTATTCTCATGGCCACATCCATAAATTCTTTGTCCAAGAATGGCACCCTTCCCTCAATACCCCAAGCAGCCAATGACTTATTGGCGCGCAGGCAGTCGTACATGTGAAGTTTGTCTAATTTACGGACTGTTTCTTCGTGAAAATCTTTGGCAGACGGCGCTTTGTGAAAGTAAAGGTAGCCACCAAAAAGCTCGTCGGCGCCCTCGCCAGACAAGACCATTTTAATACCCATAGATTTAATTACTCTAGCCATAAGATACATAGGCGTAGAGGCTCTAATGGTCGTAATATCATAGGTTTCCAGGTTGTAAATCACATCCTTAATAGCGTCTAAACCCTCTTGAATGGTGAATTTTATTTCATGGTGCACTGTACCAATATGGTCGGCCACTTTCTGTGCCGCTGCTAAATCTGGTGAGCCCTCTAATCCTACTGAGAAAGAGTGTAATTGTGGCCACCAAGCGTCTGTTGTATCTCCTGACTCTACCCTTTTTTGGGCGTATTTTTTGGCTATCGCCGATGTCACTGAGGAGTCCAAACCTCCAGATAAAAGCACCCCATAAGGAACGTCAGACATAAGCTGTCTGTGCACCGCAGCCTCCAAAGCCTCTTTAATCTCCTGAATACTGGTTTCATTGTCTTTCACCGCCTCATAATCCATCCATTCCCTTTCGTACCATCTGACCATCTCACCATCACTAGAATGCATATAATGTCCTGGAGGGAATAACTCTATTTTAGAACACACCCCTTCCAAAGCCTTTAATTCAGAAGCTACATAAAAGGTTCCGTGAATATCCCATCCAATATACAGTGGGATAATCCCCATATGATCTCTGGCAATAAAATAGGCATCTTTTTGTGCGTCGTAAATGGCAAAGCCAAAAATACCGTTCAATTCATCTAAGAAAGACACCCCTTTTTCTTGGTAAAGTGCCAAAATCACTTCACAATCGGACTGTGTTTTAAAATCGTATTTCCCCTCAAATTGAGCCCTTAACTCCCGGTGGTTGTATATCTCCCCATTGGCTGCCAATACCAAAGATCCGTCTGCATTGAGCAGTGGCTGCTTTCCAGAAGCTGGATCTACAATAGCCAGTCGTTCATGAGCCATTATCGCGTTGTCATGGTCATAAATACCACTCCAATCCGGACCTCTATGGCGAATTTTTTTAGACATTTCTAACAACTGAGGCCTTAAATCTCCAGCAGTTTGTTTTAAATCAAAGGCACATACAATACCACACATAATCGTTATTTATTTAATGAGACCACAAAAATGAGTTAAAACATTAGTTTATAAAACCAAAAAGGCTATTTTAATTACATTCTATTACTTAATATTTAAAAAAAGTGATAAATAGATACTAAACTAGTGCGTTATAGCTTAGTAAACTTACATTTGAAAGCTGGGCTTTCAATATTCGTTTTAAATGTGGAACTTAGTATCAGAAATTTTAATTCTAAACAAACATTAATAACACACTTATTATGAAAAGAAACTTATTTTACAGCCTATGCCTTTTTGGTCTCCTTTGCAGCAGCAGCCTCTTTGCTCAAGACTTTGGAAAATTAGACGCCAGCCCCATGGATATTGCTTGGTTTCCAGCAAAGCACATGGACGCCAATAAAAAAATGAGGGTAATATACAACAGACCTCAACTAAAGAGCAGGTCCTTAAGCACCTTAGCACCCAATGACGCTGTCTGGAGAACGGGTGCGAATGAAGCCCCTGAAATTACTTTTTATCAAGATGTGATTTTTGGTGGTAAAAGCGTAAAAGCAGGTACTTATGCGTTGTTTACTATTCCAGGAGAAAACAGCTGGACTATTATTTTAAACAGCAATCTCAACCAATGGGGCTCTTATTCCTATGATGAAAAAGCAGACGTTTTAAGGGTTAAAGCCATTGTAAGTGAAGGTTCAGAAGCTTTAGAGTATTTTAGTATGGTGTTCCATGAAGAAAATGACAACCTACAATTGTCTATGGGTTGGGATACGACTAGAGTACACTTACCTATTTCAATGGAGTAGTACTACCATTGAACAACACAAAAAAAAGGAGCCCTGGGGCTCCTTTTTTTTGTGTGAATTATTTTGTGAATTCTATTCATATACCAGTTCTCCCCCTACATAAGTTCTGAAAACCTCAGTATTTGGAACTTCAATCAGTGGAACCTGCATCATATCCTGATGGTATATGACAAAATCTGCCATTTTGCCCAATGATATACTCCCGCGTTCTGCCTCCTGAAAATTCGAATAAGCCGCCCACAAGGTCATCCCTTTTAAAGTTTCTTCTCTTGTTAAGCCATCCTGAATCTGGAAACCATCCTCTGGATAACCTGAGGTGTCTTGCCTGGCTGTTGCGGCTAAAAAAGTCAAGAATGGGCTTACTTGTTCCACAGGAAAATCAGTGCCAAGTGCAATAGTTCCAGCCTTGTTTAACAATGTTTTAAAAGCGTAAGCACCTGCCATGCGCTTTGAACCCAGGCGGTCTTCTGCCCAGTACATGTCTGAAGTTGCATGGGTCGGTTGCACTGAAGGGATAATTCCTCCATTAAAATAATCAAAATCTTCAGGACTGATGATTTGAGCGTGTTCTACTTTCCAACGCTTGTCTGTAGTGCCCACTAGTGCTTCCGCATAGGCACGAAGTACTACAATATTCGCAGAGTCTCCAATGGCATGAGTATTCATCTGGTAATCTGTTGCCGCAATTCTTTTAGCCAAAGCTTCAATCTCTTTAACACCTGTGACCATTGCACCAAAGTGGTGGTCCCTATCTGAGTAAGCTTCCCTAAGGGTAGCTCCCCTAGATCCAAGTGCTCCGTCTGCATATACTTTAACACTCCCCACCCTTAGTCTTGGGGTCTCTATAACGCCTTTAGACAAGAAGTAATCTAAATTTTCAGGACTGTTACTGACCATAGCATAAATTCTCATTTTAAGGTCGCCCGTCTGGTGTAAACTGTCTATGATTTCTATCACATCCCTATTTAAACCAGCGTCATTTACCGTAGTTAATCCGTAAGAAAAGGCTATACGCTGAGCGTCTTTTAAAGCCGTAACAATATCTGCTACTGTTGGCTTAGGCATTACTGCGTCTACGAGAGCCATTGGATTGTCTACCAATATACCTATAAGTGCACCATTTTCCTTTTCTATGCTCCCTCCAGCTACCTCAGTATCTGTGGTAATACCCGCTAAATCCAAAGCAGCCTGGTTCACTAGATAAGCGTGTCCGTCTACCCTTTCCAAAGCTACCGGTGTATCTGGAAACAAGGCGTCTAAAGCGGCTTTGGTGGGATATTTTTTTTCTTCCCAGTCATTCTGATCCCATCCCCTACCTCTTATAAATACAGCAGGTTTCTCATCGTGAAATGCCACAACCCTGTCTAGCACTTCCTGATAACTTTTTGTCCCCACCAAGTCTACCACTTGCTGGTTTTGTCCCAAACCGTAGAAATGACAATGGGCGTCTATTAATCCGGGGGTAACAGCTTTGCCCTGGGCATCTATAAGCTTTGAAGCTTTATACTGATTTTGGAGCGTTTCTGTCTCCCCTACAGCAACAAAACGACCTTGGTGTACGGCAAAAGCAGTAGCGGTCTTTTGAGTGTCGTCTACCGTATACACTTTGGCATTCACCACCAAAAGGTCTACAGATTCTTTAGGGCTACAGCTAACCGATAAGAAAATGAGGGTTGTGAGCAATAATGATTTATAATAAGTCATAGGATGGTATTATTTGAATTGGTTTTAAAAACAATTAAAGATAGGGAACTGAGGTCAAAAAGAAAACCTATAAATCGAATCTGTACTGTGCTCCTGCCATTACAATCCTCGGGGGTGCAACAAAACCAGACCAGAGCGCATAGGTACTGCCTGTGAGGTTACTACCTTTGACAAAAACAGATAGTCGGTCGTTCGCCTGATAAAACAACTGGGCGTCTAATCTGTGAAATCCTGGCAGTTCAAATACCTCAGAAGGCAATGGTCCAGGAACAATAAATTGTACCATTTGACTGGATCTGGCAGTCCTAACACCTGTATAATTCCAGGATCCATTTAATGTAAATCGGGTTAAAAAGTGGTATTCTAACTGTATTCTTGCGCTTTCTTTGGGTAAATGCCAAGCCTCTTGGGCTGGAGTGGTGTTATAATCAAAACGATGGTAATGGCCTGAGAGACTCAGCCCTTGTAATGGCGCTGCTTCTAATGCTATTCCCAAACGCTGGGTATCTATTGCGTCATAGACCACCTCAAAGCTGTTGCCGTAATTAAACTGTTTTTCATAGGCGTTTAAATAATTCTTGGGATTTTGCACAAACAATGCCTGGTTGTTTGTACTGCTTTCCATCCATGACAAGGTATAGGAAAAAGCAGCTCCACCCCCTTTTACCCCCAATTCAAATACATAACGCTGGTCAGAAGGAAGTACTTCTAGCGAAGGAGACACAAAGGGGTTCTCTTGAACAAAAGAAGCGTAATCATTTAAGTTAAAATCTCCACTTAGACGGGCAAAAGCACTCACGAAATCTGTTACAAGGGCGTATTGCCCATAAATATCTGGATAAATTTTTAGTCCATTGGAGTATATTATTTTTGACCCTAGCTTAAAAAAAGCATCGGCGCCAGCCAACTCAATCACAGGATTTAAAGCTACTTTATGAATCTGGTAGCCCAATCCGGTGCTTTGGTCAAAAGAAGACAGCGGTGGGTTGCTAAACTGCCCTGATCTAAAATCGTAACTGGCATTCCAAAACAGGGGTTTGTCTCCAAGCATAAAGCGTCCATTCCCATGAATATTAATTTTCTGGGCATTGGATTGGGTGGCATCTCTAAAATCGCCCCCCATGATGCTCAAGGACTCCAAAGCGCCTGTATCTTGCCTAAAAGATCCAAAAATTTCAGTGGAAAAATAGTTTTGCTGTAAATCATATACCGGAACTGCTATGGAAAGCTGCGCTATTCCGCCTTGCATGATTGGCATTCCATACCAGGAATAGGCCATATGCTGGAGTGACGCTCCGGCCTGGTAGTGTTTTTTGCGCTTGGAAAAATAATAACTTCCTTGTAATTGGGTGTCAAAAAAATTGCTGTCCCAATCTACCTCAGGAAGGTCCTGTACCATATTGTTATGCATGAGTTGTAACCCAATATGGGCATATCTAGATTGCTTTATCTGACTGTCTGCCCAAAGTGCTGCCGTACTCCTACTTCCCAAACCCAAGTGCACCAGAGTATTGAAAGACTTAGGGGCTTTCTCAGCTGGCAAGGCATCTGGCGCGGCCAATTGCGGGATAAAATTAGAGGCTACAGGAAATTCTTTGATACGATAGGTTAAGGTTCTTTTTTGATCCCACGAAACCTCTTTGAGAATGGGTGCTATAAGGGGCTTGGCTCCAATTAAAATAACTGGGGCATAATTCTTTACCACCGTAACAGACTCTGTACCCAAGTCTTGCTCCTGAGCCAAAATTGGACTTGTGGCCAATAAAAAGAGCCATAAAAAGTATAGGTTGTTTTTAAGCATCTGTGTCTTCATTTAATTTGGCGTCTTCTAACTGGGCTATTTTAGTTTCTGCTTCCCTCATTAATTCGGGGTATTGCGGGAAATTTTCTAGTACATTCTGCCACAAATACTGGGCTTGAAATAAATCTTCTAAGGCAAAAAAATTGTCCCCCATAAGAAGGAGTCCCTTAGCAGACCACTTTTTATAGGCACCGTAATCACTGGCCAGTTCAAGAATTAATTCATTGGAAGCCTCGTAGTTTGCCGACGCATTTTTATAGTAAGCCAACCAATACAAAGATTCTGCGACCAAGGCCCCAGAAGCTACTTCCTTGAGCGAGGTATAGCCAGCAATGGCTGCCGCAGTGTCTCCTTTACTGTGAGCGCCTCTAGCCAACATAATCTGAGCGTCTTGCTTTATCTCCTCTGGCACCTCAGCAAGGGCCATTACAGATTGGGCGTAGTTCAATGCTTCCTCTAAAGATTGGTTTTCATAACTCAAACGCATGAGATTAGACAAAGCATAGGCCTTATTAGCGGGGTCTTGTGACCTAGACAATAATTGCTTTAAAGCGGCTGCTGGATTTTCTCCAAAGCCTTTTTCTAGTTGTAGTTTTATATATGCTACCAAGGCTGCTTCTGCATGTATAGATGCTGCCTTAGCTACAAAATCATACAATGGGAATGCCTTGTTGTCTTGAGCAGTTTGGGTGTAAAGCAGGGCCAAACTATAACTAACACTTAATGCATTCGCTCCGTTGGGAAAATCTTTTAGATACTGTTCAAATCTGTTCATTTGCGCTTCAAGGTCCAAAGATGACAGGGTCCTATTCAGCTGATCATAGGTCTGTTTTTCTAAAGAAGCCTCTGACTCTTGGGGCAAATTCAATTGGGCCACCCATTTTCTGTAGTCACTTAAACGCCCTTGGTCAATATATATTCGCTTTGCCGCAGAAACGGCTTGAGTAAAAGAGGCGGACTTTGGAAAACGAGTCACTAAGTCTTGGAATGTTTTTAAAGAGGCGTCTGTTTCAGAGGTATTAAACAACAGCAATCCTTTTCTCAACATGGCCTGAGGCACTAAATCGCTTGTAGGAAATTCTGTTATTAGACGGTTGTAATAAGCGATTGCCTGAGGGCTATTTTCTTGTGCTGCTTCACTTAGCCCTAATTCTAAATAAACTTTTGACAGGTAATTGTGTCCTGGAAAACGGCTAGTAAAGGACTTTAATACCCCTATTTTTTTAGCAGTATTTCCATTTAATCCATATGCCATAGCCTTGTTAAATTCAGCATAAGCTGCTGCTTGGGGCTGTGATTTTGCCACGGACTCATAACTAGAAATGGCCATTGAAAATTGACCACTGCTGTATTGAGCGTCTGCTATTCTAAGAGCAGCTTGGTTCCGTTCTACCTCTAAATCGGTGATGGATTGGGTCTGACTTAAAAATTGTTTAAACGCACTAATGGCCTGGGTAAATTCTTTTGTTTTAAAAAAAGCATAGCCCTTTTGGTAGGGTAATAATAAGCGCAAGCGATCCGGTAGAAGAGATGCATTCTCAATACCTGCTAGAAAAGCAAATGCATTGGAATACGCATAGGTTCTCAGGGCCAGTTCAATCTGCCAAAAAAGGGCTTCTGTTGCTGCTGCTGAATGGGTATCTAGGGCAATTAGCGTTTTAAAATACTCTTGAGCCAACGCCATTTGCTTTTGCTCCATGGCCATGAGTCCTGCTTGCAAGCCTATGGATTGTCTGGTTTTTACATCCTTAGGATTTCGCTGGGCCAATAGTGCCAAAGCAGCTTGAAAATCTCCCTCCAACAAACTGGCTTCCAGCAGGAGTTCTTCTAGGGAGGCAGCTCTGGAATCCTTGGGGTAAGCAGTGATAAATTGGTCAAAAACCTCTTGAAGAGACGCATAAGGATTGCCTATCTCATAACTGAGTTGGGCATAATTATAGCGGGATTCTTTTTGAATATCTGTGTTAAAATTAAAATCTGCTGCACGTTTAAATGCGTTGAGTGCCTGTGATTTTTGGTTTTCCTTTAAATAAGCTGCAGCCAACAAATAATAAGAATTCTGCACTACATCAGTTTCTTGGTTTAGAATCTTGTTAAACTGCGCTATGGCTTCTTTTGATTGGCCAGTGATATAATAGCAATAGCCCAATTGATAGTAATCTTCTGCGCGCCAAACCCTCCTGTTTCCCCTGTAATCTAATAGATACGGAATGGCTTTCTCATATTGTTGCAGGCTAAAATAGGCCTCTCCCACTACCTTACTCAACTGGGAAACTTCTGAACGATTGGCCTTGGGCAAATAGCCTAATGCAGACTCAATAGCAGCCTGATAGTTGCCTTCTCTAAAATAAATGTCTGCCAAAAAATAAGGCAGTCTGTCTGTTTTAAAACCTGAAAAATCACTTTGGAACAAATCCTTAGCAGTCTTATAATCTCCCGAGGCATAAGCAGTATAGGCTTTGTAATACAAGACCGCTTTAGCGTATGTACTGTTAGCTGCTATTTGATTGAATAGGTCTGAAGCCGCTTTATAGTCTTTGCTTACAAATTTACAGTAGCCGTAATAAAAGTAATAATCCTGTTGTTCCTTTGGAGAAAGCCCGCCAATAACAACCTTCTGAAGCCAAGGCAATGCTTTAGAATATTGACCTATTCTAAAAAAAGTCCCTCCTGCTTTAAAATATATTTGATTGGCTCCTATGGCATTGGGATAGTTTTTAACAAAGTCCGAAGCAAGTGATATGGCATTGGGGTCTTCCATACCAATTGCAGCCAACACTTGAACTTGAGCCGCTCGTTGGGCGATTATTACATCTGAATGCTCTTTTAAACCTGCTCCTAAATCTGCTGCCACTGAATAGCGTTTAGCCTGAAGCCATTGCTGGGCAATATGCAACTGCTGTTGCGCATGGGAGTCTCCTATATGAATCTGGCCTAAAAGTGACATTGGGCCTAAAAACAACAGCAAAAAACAACGACTAAATACAGACAATCTCATAGACATAATACAATTAAACAGGAGGGCTATTTCCTAAACGCTTCAATTTTAAATAAAGTATAAAGGAATGGAAAATTAAAAAACCTAGAGCGGGTTACAAAAGAACTTAGTACATTTATATTCACAATTTAAACAGATGTCTTTGCCCATTTTAGAAATTCAACACGCGACTATTTTTCAAGACCAAAACATGGTGCTTCAGGACATATCCCTGAAGCTAGAAAAAGGGTCCTTTACCTACCTGATCGGAAAAACAGGCAGCGGAAAAAGCAGTCTCATGAAAACGCTGTACGGGGAAATTCCATTAAAGCAAGGATCAGGGCATATAGTAGGCGTTAATTTAGTGGGCCTCAAAGAGGCCGATATTCCTTTTCTGAGACGTAAAATAGGGATTGTATTCCAAGACTTTAAACTCCTACCAGACAGATCTGTTATAAACAACTTGCTTTTTGTGCTCAAAGCCACCGGCTGGACAGACGCTTTGAAAATGGAAGAAAAAGCCAATGAAGTGCTGGACAAAGTAGGTATGAAAACCAAAGGCTTTAAATACCCACACGAACTTTCCGGAGGAGAACAACAGCGTATAGCTATAGCCAGAGCACTACTCAATGATCCTGAACTTATCTTGGCAGACGAACCCACCGGCAATCTGGATCCTCAAACCAGTGCAGAAGTCATGAAAGTCCTGACAGAGATTCACCAAAATGGCAAAACCATTTTAATGGTAACCCACGACTACGCCCTCCTGCTAAAATTCCCTTTCAAAACCCTAAAATGCGAAGACAGTAAAATCTTTGAAGTGGTTCAAAAAGCCCTGTGATATTTTTTTTGTTTCTTTGTTTTGCTAAAATTATTACGCATACATGGAAGTACTAGGCATAGATATTGGAGGTTCAGGAATAAAAGGCGCTTTGGTCAATACAGAAACAGGGGCCATGCTTACAGAAAGGTTTAGAATCCCCACCCCTAGTTCCAGAAAACCAGAAGAAATGGCAGAGGTAGTGGCTCAAATTGTGAGGCATTACAATTACTCAGGTCCCATTGGCGTGGGTTTTCCCAGTATCGTAAAAAAAGGAATTTGTAAAAGCAAGGGCAACCTTCACAAATCATGGGTGGGTGTTCATGTCCCAGAGCTCTTTGAAAAACATACAGGATGTCCTGTTGTGGTTAATAACGACGCAGACGCTGCAGCCTCTGCAGAAATGGCTTTTGGGGCTGGTAAAGACAAGAAAGGACTGGTCATGATGGTGACCATTGGAACGGGCCTTGGTAGTGGCGCTTTTCTGGACGGAAAGCTTATTCCTAATTTTGAATTGGGACAGATTCCCTATAAGGGCTATGATAAGATTGAGTTGTGGGCATCGGCGGCAGCCAAAGAAAAAGAAATGCTCTCTTATAAAAAATGGGCCAAGCGTTTTAATACTTTTTTAAAATACGTGGAACTCATTACGGCACCAGACCTCATCATTGTGGGTGGTGGAACCTCTAAAGACTGGGAGCGATTTTCTGAACACATCTCTATTGAAACCCCCATTTTACCAGCAGAATTTTTAAATCAGGCAGGAATTATTGGTGCTGCTATGGGCGCGGTACAGCAATAGCTATTCACCAGAATATAAACATAAAAAGGCCCGCTTAAAGCGGGCCTTTTCTATATAAATCCATTGCTATTAAGCAATTTTGTTGCGCTTTCTTTCTACCTCTGTCAGGTGAATTTTTCTGAGTCTCAAGAACTTAGGCGTTACCTCTACATACTCATCTTTTTGAATGTATTCTAAAGCCTCCTCTAAAGAGAATTTAATAGCTGGTACAATCTTAGCCTTGTCGTCTGCTCCTGAAGAACGCACGTTAGAGAGTTTCTTCGTTTTGGTTACGTTAACAGACATGTCGTCTCCACGAGAGTTTTCTCCAATCACTTGACCTTCGTAAATATCTTCTCCCGGATCTACGAAAAACTTACCTCTATCCTGAAGTTTGTCTATAGAATAAGGAATGGCTTTTCCTAATTCCATAGAAACTAATGATCCATTTTGTCTCATTGGAATGTCGCCTTTCATAGGCTGATACTCTAAGAACCTGTGCGCCATAATAGCCTCACCTGCCGTAGCGGTTAAGAGTTGGTTTCTAAGTCCAATAATACCTCTGGAAGGAATTAAAAACTCACATACCATTCTTTCTCCTTTGGCTTCCATAGAAGTCATCTCGCCTTTTCTCATAGAAACCATTTCTACAGCCCTTCCAGAAACGGATTCTGGTAAGTCTATGGTCAATGATTCTATAGGCTCACATTTAACACCGTCAATTTCTTTAATAATTACTTGTGGCTGACCAATCTGAAGCTCGTATCCTTCTCTTCTCATGGTTTCAATAAGCACTGAAAGGTGCAATACCCCACGACCAAAAACCAAGAACTTGTCTGCTGAATCTGTTTCGTTTACCCTTAGAGCTAAGTTCTTTTCTAACTCTTTAGTCAAACGCTCTTTAATATGTCTAGAAGTCACGAATTTCCCGTCTTTACCAAAGAATGGACTATCGTTAATAGTGAACAACATACTCATAGTTGGTTCATCTATGGCAATAGACTCTAATTTTTCAGGGTTTTCAAAATCTGCTACAGTATCTCCAATCTCAAATCCTTCAATCCCTACTAAGGCACAAATATCTCCTGCCATTACCTCAGGCACTTTTAAACGGCCTAAACCTTCAAAGGTGTATAACTCTTTAATTCTTGATTTCACAATACTTCCATCTCTCTTCACTAAAGATATGGGCTGTCCTTCTTTTAAAGTACCTCTTTGTAAACGACCAATCGCGATTCTTCCTGTAAATGAGGAGAAATCTAAGGAGGTAATTAACATTTGTGTATTTCCCTCCTTTACTTCAAAGGTTGGAATATGATCAATGACCATATCTAAAAGGGGCTCTATATTTTCTGTAATATTCTTAGGATCATCACTCATCCAGTTGTTCTTAGCAGAACCGTAAACGGTGGGGAAGTCTAACTGCCACTCCTCTGCTCCTAATTCAAACATGAGGTCAAACACTTTTTCATGTACTTCTTCTGGCGTACAATTTTCCTTATCTACTTTGTTAATCACCACACAAGGCTTTAAACCTAAGTTAATGGCTTTTTGTAATACGAACCTCGTTTGCGGCATTGGCCCTTCAAAAGCATCTACCAATAACAACACCCCATCTGCCATGTTTAATACACGCTCTACCTCTCCACCAAAATCTGCGTGACCAGGAGTATCAATAATGTTAATCTTAGTACCTTTGTATTGAACAGAAACGTTTTTAGATACAATGGTTATACCTCGCTCTCGCTCTAAGTCGTTGTTGTCTAGAATGAGGTCTCCTGTTTGTTGGTTTTCACGAAATAACTGACAATGGTACATGATTTTGTCTACCAGGGTGGTCTTTCCGTGGTCTACGTGGGCAATAATGGCAATGTTCTTTGTATTAGACATAAAGTGCTTATTTATAGATTACTTAGCTCCGCTAAGCGCGCGCAAAGATACTCCTATTTTTTATCAGGCAGTTAAATAATTTGCTTTTTTATTATTTTAGCCTTGTTCTTTGCTTGAATAGTTTGTCTGAGTGAAGGAATCTCTTGGGTATAAATAGATAAAAAAGGAATATCTTTGCCCTTTAAAACAACCTTTATGCAATTAGATTTAATCCCTCAGATCAAGCACACTAAAAGCAATAACTTTTTTCTTTTATCCGGCCCTTGTGCCATTGAAGGAGAAGACATGGCGCTTAGAATTGCGGAGAAAATCGTCAGCATTACAGACGCTTTAGAGATTCCTTACATATTTAAAGGAAGTTTTAAAAAGGCCAATCGCTCTAGGGTAGATTCTTTTACTGGGATTGGAGATGAAAAGGCTTTAAAAATTTTACAAAAGGTCTCTCAGACCTTTGGCGTGCCTACGGTCACTGACATTCACGAAGTATCAGATGCCGCTTTAGCCGCGCAATACGTAGACGTATTACAGATACCAGCCTTTCTAGTGAGACAGACGGACTTGGTGGTCGCTGCTGCTAAAACCGGAAAAGTAGTGAACCTCAAAAAAGGGCAATTCATGAGCCCAGAGAGTATGCAACACGCGGTACAAAAAGTATTGGACAGCGGGAATAATCAAGTAGCTATTACAGATAGAGGCACTATGTTTGGCTACCAAGATATGGTGGTAGATTTTAGGGGAATACCTACCATGAAAGCTTATGCACCTGTTGTATTAGATGTAACCCACTCCTTACAACAACCCAATCAGACTTCTGGAGTGACAGGTGGCAGACCAGACATGATTGAAACCATAGCCAGAGCGGGTATTGCCACAGGAGCAGACGGTATTTTCATTGAAACCCATTTTGACCCTTCCAATGCTAAAAGTGACGGCGCCAACATGCTCCACCTAGATCATTTAGAGAAACTACTCACGAATTTAGTCGCCATTAGAAAGACGGTTCAAAGCCTTCAGTAAGCTTTATTTTCCATTGACATAAGACGCAAGATAGCTGTAGCGATCTGTGAGTTTGCCGTCTTTAGTCATTTGAGCCCTTGCTAAAACCCCATCTGCATCTCCATTAAAAAATGCAGGGATAACATGGGCTAAAAAAGCAGCGCCAAAACCCTCTGAAGCATCTCTAGGTAATTCACAAGGCAAATTGTCTACTGCCATAACAGCAATGGCATTGGGATCCATAAAATCTACCTCTTTAGCTGTTCCCCTATCTATACCATAAATGGGATCTGCAATGGTACTCGCCCTAAGCGTGGTAGGAATAGGATGACCAATATCACAACTAATATCTGCAATAACAGAGACTTTAAATAGGGGATTTTTAATGTCTTTTAGCTTAAAAAATGCTGGAGCCCCCTGACCGTAAAAATGCCCTGCAATAAAAACATCTGAGGCTTCCGTATATTGTAAAAAATCTGATTTATACGCTTCGGGATTGTCAAAAAAATCCTTTTTATCCCCAACAAGTCCGTCACTTCGCTTATTGTATTCAAGTACATCTATCTGTGTGTACACTGGACCTGTAAAATGCCTTCCCATAAAATGCTCTGGACATACTTTTAATACCCCAGCAGCGTCTAGCAATTCTGCAGCACCATTGCCAACACGTCCCATTCCTGTGAGCACCACTTTAATTGGAGGGAGGTTTACAGACTTAATAGCTGCTGTAAGCGCTTCTAAATCTCTGAGGTCACTGGCTTTAGGCAAATAAAATAATTCATGCTTTAAGCCATAGGTTCTTAGGCCATTATAAGCACCCACCAGTCCGGCATATCTACCAAAAGCAACGAGTCTTTGGCCGCTGGCCGACGTAATGACCTCATGGTCATACAAGCTAATATTTTTCTCCAACACCGCCCTCAATAAATCTCTATTGTACGGTTGTTTTTTAATCGTATGAGAGAAGAAAAAATATTTTTTATTAGGAATTAGTGCCTCAATGGGCACTTCTTTAACCCCTAAAAGCACCTCGCAGTCTTCCATGGAAGCAGAAACTTCCAAGCCTTTTTCCTTGTATTCATTGTCTTTAAAAACTCTTATATTCGAGGGTTCTACAATGATTTTAGCACTAGGATACTCATCCTTAATTACTTGACAAAATTCCGGGGTTAGCACCACTCTTTTATCTGGTGGGTTTTTTCGCTCTGTGATAATACCAAAAGAAGTCATGGGCTATATTTTTATGCTTCTAATTTAAGAGGATTTCGCTGGCTTGACAAACTTTTTACTAACTTTGCCGGTTCCTACGGGGCCGACCGGTTTTGACAGCGAGGCCAATTGGAATGTAAGCATGCCGAGCGCTGAATTACAGCTCGTAAATCTCATTTTTCACACTTTTAATAGGCGAGAATAACTACGCTCTAGCTGCTTAATCCGAATTATAGTAGGATTTAGCCACGTCCTTACAAGGTAGGGAGGCCAGATGTTCCTGAGAAGCCCTTGTTGTTGGCGTCTCAATCCGGAACACCATCAAAAGCAACATAGAGAGATTAAGGCTTCGGTAATCTCTTAAAACTAAAGAAGCTAAGGTTGTGTTGGGCGGTTTTCGGTCAGGCACCTCACAAAAATCAATCGAAAACTAAGCATGAAGAAAGCATTGTAATTGCTTGTTTGGACGAGGGTTCGACTCCCTCCGGCTCCACTTAAAATAAAAAGACCCACTCCAAGGAGTGGGTTTTTTTTTATTTTAAGTATTTTTATAGCTATGGAAGCACTATTTAATCCTTTATTCATTACTCTAGGAAGTTGCGGTCTTATTTTTATAGTCATGGGGCTTATTATGAGCAAAAAACCACCAAAGGAGATCAATGGTCTGTATGGTTACCGAACACCAATAGCTATGAAAAATCAAAAAAATTGGGATTATGCACAAGTGTATAGTGCCAAAGTAATGATGAAGTACGGAGGGTATTTTTTATTGCTTTGTCTTCCTGGATACTTTATGGATATTGCTCCAGAGGTAGCCGCTGGAGCAGGACTCATTGTTTTATTAATAGGTGTAGCATTCATGATTTTCCAAGTAGAAACACACTTGAAAAAATGGGAAAGTGATTCCAGTAAAAGGACTAATAAGTTAGAAAATAAGGTTTAAATAACTTGCATTTTTATTTCTTTTGCCCAAAAATGAAACTTAAAAGCACTAGAATTAATACTATACAGACAGCTGCAAAAACCCCTATCATAACAATACCATTACTCCAGTCTACCAAGGGCAATATCAATGATTTCATATCCATGTGTTTTAATAACTCAAAGATATAAAGGGGGATGAAAAGGAAATATGATAAATATCAGCCTTCTCCTTGAGAAGGCTGATATATTTTTTTAAAGTGTGGAGGGACACACATAATCAGAGGTCTTAGCACCTGATTCTTGTAGGCTTTTGAACCCTCCAGCTACGTCTATTAGGTTGTGTATTCCCCTACTCTTCAATATAGAAGATGCTATTACAGAACGGTAGCCTCCTGCGCAATGTACTAGGAAGTCTCCTTCAGAGGGGAAGGATGATAAGTGATCATTTAAAGCGTCTAAAGGCGCTGTTTCTGCAGATAATACATGTTCAGAAAGGTATTCTGGTGTATTTCGTACGTCAAAAACGGCTTGGTTGTTTTGCTCTATTCTTTCAATCGCTTCTGCCGCTGAAATGGAGTGAATTTGATCTACCTCTTTTCCAGAAGCTTTCCAAGCGTCAAAACCTCCCTCTAAATAACCAATGGTATGGTCAAATCCAACTCTGGAGAGTCTGGTAATAGCTTCTTCTTCTCTGCCTTGTGGGGCAATGAGTAAGATAGGTTGTTTTACGTCTGCAATTAGGGCGCCTACCCATGGAGCAAACGAGCCGTCTAATCCTATAAAAATAGATCTAGGCACAAATCCTTTTACAAAGTCTGATTGGTGACGCACATCTAAAACAATGGCTTCTGTTTCGTTTGCTGCTGCCTCGAAAGCCTCTGGAGATAGTGGTTTTATGCCACGCTCTAGTACTTTGTCAAAATCTTCATACCCCTCCTTGTTCATTTTAACATTTAAAGGAAAGTATTTTGGGGGTGGCATTAAGCCATCTGTGACCTCTTTAATGAACTCTTCTTTTGTCATGTCGGCCCGAAGGGCATAATTCATTTTCTTTTGGTTCCCTAGACTGTCTACCGTTTCTTTCATCATATTTTTGCCACAGGCAGATCCTGCCCCATGTGCTGGATATACGGTAATATGGTCTGCCAAAGGCATGATTTTAGTCCTAAGGCTGTCGAATAGTGTTCCAGCCAAATCTTCTTGGGTCATGTGGGCCGCTTTTTGTGCCAAATCTGGACGCCCTACATCTCCTAAAAAGAGGGTGTCTCCAGAAAAAATTGCATGGTCTTTCCCCTGGG
>JAQWFV010000017.1 GCA_029238555.1 Flavobacteriaceae bacterium | reverse complement strand
CAAACGAATAATTTCATTCCTTTTTTAGGCTATGATTTTATTGCGATTCCAGGAGATAGTTTTTTAAAGATGAAGGCTACGGTAGATTTTGAGATAGCCCCTAAAAATCATTTGATGGTAGCGGCAAATATTGCTAAAGTGACCGATGACATTTTAAGGCCTGGATCTTTTAAAAGAGCCCCTTCGTATTTTGGTTACGGGTTGGGCTATGGATTTGAGTCTGTAATAGGTCCAGTGCAAATGATGTATACTAAATCGCCATTGAACGGGAATGGGAGCGTTTTCTTTACCCTTGGCTTTCCTTTTTAACGCTCTTAAATTCAGTTAATTCCAATTGTATTAGTGGTATTAAACAGCAATTATTCTTAAGGAATTATTAAAAAATGTTTAGAATAGATAAATTACTGTTAAGACCTGAGTTAAAGTGGTTTAAAAACTTGTGTTAGCGCAGGAATATATTACCTTTGTGTTATAAAGGGGTGGTTCCCTTTAGAACTTTAAGTATTGGTTTTTCATCATTTAAAGTTTGGTTGGTTATTTAAGAAAAGCCCAGTTGTAAAACTGGGCTTTTTTTGTTTCAAAAGGGGCATAAGTGGTTAAAAATCTCCCTCAAATACCCCCTAGATCTATTTGAAAAATAAAATATGGTTAAATATCTGTGAAGGGGAATTTAAAGCCATTCCTTTTTTCTATTTTTACCCTAAATATAGTTATGAAAAAAATCATTCTTTTTTGTCTCCTTTTGGGTTTTTATGGAAACCTAATGGCTCAGGACTCTTCTGTGGCTTTCAAAGACGGTGAATGGTTAAAGTTTAGACTTCATTATGGTTTTTTGAATGCGAGTTATGCGACTTTACATTTAACCAAGGCAACTCTAGATAAAAAGTCCTTATTTCACGTGGTAGCCAAAGGAAAAACGACCGGGTGGGCCAGTATATTTTTTAAGGTAGACGACACCTATGAAAGTTTTTTCACCCCAAAAAGAAATGAGCCAATTAAGTTTATAAGGAAAGTTAGAGAGGGCGGTACAACCATGCATTTGGAAGTAGATTTTGATCATAAAAACGATAAGGCTTATATGCTAGACCTTAAAAATGGTAAAGATTTTGAATTTAACACCCAAAAAGGGATTCAAGATATTGTTTCTGCCTTTTATTTTCTTCGTAACGAAATAAATCCAGACCAATTAAAGCTCGGGGACTTTACAGTGATCAGTATGTTGTACGACGACGACGGCGTCTTCCCTTTTAAGTTGGAATATTTAGGAACAGAAGTCCTTAAAACAAAATTCGGAAAAGTATCTTGTTTAAAGTTTAGGCCCTATGTGCAATCCGGCAGAGTATTTAAAGCCCAAGAAAGTATTAGCCTATGGATTTCAAATGATTTGAATAAAATTCCCATCAGGATTGAAGCAGATTTAGCCGTGGGTTCTATCAAAGCAGACTTAGAAGCATACAATGGTTTAAAAAACCAATTTAAAATAAGAATGGACTAGTATATTTACCCCATGAAATTTAATCACAAATCCTTTGTATTATGGTCTTTATTGTCGCTCACTTTATTGGTGAGTTGTAAGACAGATACCCCTCAAAAAATCGCACAGGAAATAGCCCCTAAAGACAGTATTTTTTACGGGATTAATTTTAATCAATTTGAGGTTATTAGAGACACCATTAAAAAGAATGAAACTTTTGGGCAAATTATGCTTAGAAATAATATAGGTTACGCTCAAATCTATGGTATCTCCAAAGAGTATAGAGAGGTCTTTGACGTAAGAAGACTGGGTATTGGAAGGCCCTACACCTTACTAAAGTCTAAGGACAGTCTCCAGAGCACACAATATTTTATCTATGAGCAGGACGCAATTCGTTATGCCGTGATAGATTTCACGAATGGTGTTCATGTATACAAAGAAGAAAAACCGGTAAAATACGTTACTAGAGAAGCTTCAGGAGTAATTACATCTTCGCTTTCGGAAGCCATTTTAGATCAAGGAATTGATTATGATGTAACCAATAATTTATCAGTTATTTACGCATGGACCATTGACTTCTTTAGCCTTCAAAAAGGAGATAAGTTCAAGGTTGTGTACAAAGAAAAATTTATAAACGACACTATTTATGCGGGTGCTGGACCTATAGAATCTGCATATTTTGAGCACAATGGCAAGCCTTTTTACGCGTTTAGGCACATGCCGGATACAGTGAATAAAATAGTAGAGTATTTTGACGAACAAGGTAATAACCTGAGAAGGGCATTTTTAAGAGCGCCCGTAAATTTTGCTAAAATCAGTTCCAGGTACAATTTAAAAAGGAAAATTGCTTTCTACGGGAATAAAGTGCGCCCTCACAAAGGGACAGATTACAAAGCAGCAGTAGGCACAGAAATACTGGCTACCGCTAATGGTAGGGTAGTAGAGTCTACTAGAAGGGGGGGCAATGGTAAATATGTTAAAATCAGGCACAACAATGTATACAGTACCCAATATTTACACATGAAAGCCCAAAAAGTGAAAAAGGGAGACTATGTAAAACAGGGCGACGTTATTGGTTGGGTTGGCATGACAGGAAATACCTCAGGCCCTCATGTGTGTTACAGATTTTGGAAAAACGGCAGACAGGTAGATCCATTAAAAGAGAAGCTTCCAGCTGCAGAGCCATTACCTAAAAGTATTTTAAATCAGTATTTAGTAGAAATTGCTCCTAAGAAAGTACAAATAGACAATATAAATTTTAGCCGTCAAACCACAAACGCTATAGCGACCAATTAAACCATTATGTCATTATCCAGAATTAATCCAACTCAGACAAAAGCTTGGACTGCA
Organism: Flavobacteriaceae bacterium; assembly: GCA_029238555.1. The sequence goes on along the minus strand of JAQWFV010000017.1, from coordinate 8,002 downwards.
TTAGAAGATCATTTTAGTCAAGACAATACTTCTGACATTAAGAGCCTGTTCGAATCAGAACCCAATAGAGCTCAAGACCTTAGCATTCAATGGAAAGATTTCTATGTAGATTATTCTAAGAATGCCCTTTCTAAGAAGACCATGAATTTGCTCATGGATCTGTCAAAAGAGGTGGGCTTAAAAGAGGCCATAGCTCATTATTTTAATGGAACGGCTATAAATGAAACGGAATCTAGGGCGGTTCTTCATACGGCACTTAGAGATAAAAATACCACTGCAATAAGTATTGATGGAGAAAATATTATTCCTCAAATCAATGCGGTTAAAGCACAGATGAAGGCTTTCTCAAACGACATTATTAATGGTGTTAAAACAGGTTATACAGGCAAAGCTTTTACTGATGTTGTAAATATTGGTATTGGAGGTTCCGATTTAGGGCCTGCCATGGTGGTGGAGGCATTAAAATTTTATCAAAATCATTTAAAACTGCATTTTGTGAGTAATGTAGACGGGGATCATGTTCAAGAAGTGCTCAAAGGATTAAATCCAGAGACCACGCTTTTTGTGGTGGTGTCTAAAACGTTTACGACTCAAGAGACACTTTCAAACGCCACTACCATAAAGAATTGGTTTTTGCAGACAGCTTCTCAAAAAGATGTGGCCAAGCATTTTGCAGCTGTGTCTACCAATACACAAAAAATTTCAGATTTTGGTATAGTGCCGGCTCATGTATTTACTATGTGGGATTGGGTAGGAGGACGGTTCTCTCTTTGGAGTGCGGTGGGTCTTTCTATAGCTTTGGCAGTTGGTTATGATCATTTTGAAGAAATGCTCAACGGTGCTTTTGAAATGGATCAGCATTTTAAACACAGCCCTTTTGAAGAAAACATTCCAGTAGTGCTGTCTTTGATCAGTATTTGGTATGCCAATTTTTACAAATCTGAAACACAAGCCATTATTCCTTACACCCAATATTTAAGTCGATTTTCTGCATACTTACAACAGGGGATTATGGAAAGCAATGGAAAGTGTTTTGACAGGGCTGGAAACAGGGTTTCCTATGAGACTGAAACGGTTATTTGGGGAGAGCCAGGCACCAATTCCCAACATGCGTTTTTTCAATTAATGCACCAAGGCACAAAATTAATACCATCAGATTTTATTGGTTTTAAGAAGTCCCTTCATGGAGATACAGACCATCACAATAAGCTTATGGCCAATTTCTTTGCGCAAACAGAAGCCCTTTTAAGTGGCAAGACAAGGACGCGAGTAGACCAGGAGTTTGCAGAAAAAGGAACAGACGCTTTAGTAGCGGCCAAGGTGGCTCCATTTAAAGTCTTTGAAGGAAACAAGCCCACCAATACCTTATTAGTTGACCAACTCACCCCAACTGCTTTGGGTTCTTTGATTGCCCTATATGAACACAAAATTTTTGTTCAGGGGGTTATTTGGAATATTTTTAGTTATGACCAATGGGGGGTAGAATTGGGAAAACAATTGGCTACTAATATACTTTCGGATATAGAGGGAAAAACTAAGGGGGATCACGATCCCAGTACGCAGGCACTATTAAAAATATTTAACAACTAATTGCCAGATAGTTAGGTGCATAACTTCTAATAACTTTTTATTGTAAAGGGGGAGTCTTCCCAAAAGAATGTTAATTTTGGTAAAATTTTAACATTGTATTAATGTTGGAACCTTTAATTATCCGCATTTTTGCACTGTTTTTAAAACTAAAACTAAAATTAAACAACAATGAAAAAAATGTTTGTAATGATTGTAGCCCTTTTGGTGTCTACAATTGCTTTCGCTCAAGGAACAATTAGTGGTTCCGTAACAGATGGCTCTACAGGAGATCCATTACCAGGTGCAAGTGTACTTGTTAAAGGAACTACCAACGGAGTAACAGCAGATTTTGATGGTAACTTTACTATTACCGCCAACTCTGGTGATGTATTGGTAGTGTCTTACTTAGGTTTCCAGGCCTTAGAAGTAGCTGCTAAAAACGGAATGGCAGTTGAGTTAGCACCATCTACCACTCAATTAGAAGAGATTGTATTGTCTTCTGGTGTGATTGATTTAGCACAGGTGAGAAAGACTCCAGTAGCGGTTTCTACGATCCAAGCAAGTGAAATTGCTTTAAAAGTAGGTAACATGGAATTTCCAGAAGTAATGAACAAGACTCCTGGTGTATATGCTACTAAACAAGGTGGTGGATACGGAGATTCTAGAATTTCTTTAAGAGGTTTTGATCAAAGAAATACTTCTTTCCTTATTAACGGTCAGCCTGTTAATGATATGGAAAATGGATGGGTATACTGGTCTAACTGGCAAGGTTTAACAGATGTTGCTTCTGGTATTCAAATTCAAAGAGGTCTTGGAGCATCTAAATTAGCGGTTCCTTCTGTAGGAGGTACCATTTCTATTTTTACTAAAACAGCAGACAAGGAACAAGGTGGTTCTGTAGCTCAAATGTTTGGTAACGACGGGTACACTAAAACATCTGTTTCGTACAACACTGGAAAAAACGATAAAGGATGGGCTTCTTCTTTCTTATTATCTAGATGGGCTGGAGACGGATATGCTTACGGAACTTCTGGTGAGGGTACTACTTATTTCTTTGCGGTAGGATACGCTCCTGAAGGATCAAAACATTCTTTAAACTTATCTGTATTGGGTGCTTCTCAATGGCATCACCAAAGATCTGCATGGGTTTCTATTCGTGATTACCAAAATTTTGGTGAATCAGGAATTGACAGAAGATGGAATACAGATGCAGGTTTCTTAAATGGAGAAGAATTCAACATGAGAAGAAACTTTTACAACAAGCCTTTAGCAACGCTTAACTGGGATTATGAAATTAACGATACTTGGAAGTTAAACACTTCTGTATATGCTTCTGCCGGTAGAGGTGGAGGAACAGGCCCTAGAGGGAATAACTACAGATCTTCTACTATTGACATGTTTCCTTTCAACAAAGATTTAACTGAGCACTATTTAGAGAACGGTAGAGGAACCAGAGATTCTGACGGTTTTGTAAACTACGACGCTGTAATTGCTCACAACAGAGCTTCTGCTCAGCCTTATTCTGGAGACAACTCTAGATTCCAAGGGCAACTCATCGGTTCTAATGGATTCAGAGACGGTGGTGTTAGTAGAGAAGTTCTTGTAAGAAGAGCCTCTATGAACTCTCATGACTGGGTAGGTGCCATTTCTAACTTAGAAGGCCAATTTGGAGACTTCAAAGCTTCTATTGGAGTAGATTTAAGAAGCTATAAAGGGTACCACTACAGAGTGCTTAATAACTTAATGGGATTAGACGCATATTACTCAACAGGTAATAAAAATTCAAATGGACAAATTATCAATACTTTGGTAGAGGCTTCTCCATTTAATGATACTGGTATTAGAGGTCCTAAAATTGATTATTACAACAATGGTATTGTTGGATGGCAAGGTGTTAACGGTTTATTAGAATACAGCAGTAATGACAAATTAACAGCTGTTTTACAAGCGGGGTATTCTAACCAATCTTTCCAAAGAGAAGATTTCTTTGATCAGCCAGCACAGCCAATTTCTGACGTTCAAAACCAAGGTGGTGGATACGTAAAAGGAGGTGCAAACTTAAACATGAATGTAAAATCTAACGTATTCTTTAATGCAGGTTATATTTCACGTCAGCCTCAATTTGACGCGGTATTCCCTAACTACGGAAACACTATAAACCCAGATTTACAGAACGAGATCATTACTTCTATTGAATTAGGATATGGGTATACTTCTTCTAAATTAGACTTCACCATTAACCTTTACTCTACTAACTGGGGGAACCGTTTTGTAACACAGTCGTTAGCAAACCAGCAAGGAGTAGATGGTTTTGCTCAATTTAGTGATATTGATGTAGTACACAACGGATTTGAATTTGAAGGGAAATATAGAGCTTCAAATAAACTTACTTTAAAAGCGATGTTGTCTATAGGTGATTGGGAGTATACTAAAGATTTTAATGCTGAAATCTTTGATGAAAACCAACAATCTATCGGTACTGGTACTCTTTACACGAAAGGGGCTAAAGTAGGAGATGCTGCTCAGTTCACTTCTTATGTAGAGGCAGACTACAGATTTGGTAAATTCAACGTAGACTTAGGATACAGATTTGTAGACGGATTGTACGCAGATTACTCTATTGCTGATTCTGCTTTTGTAGATCCAAATAATAAAGGAGCTTTAAAATTACCTTCTTACGGATTGGTAGACTTAGGTCTTACCTACCAAATTGGAAGTGGTTTAAGTTTAAGAGCAAATGTAAACAACCTTTTAGATACAGAATACATTGCTGAATCTAACACAAATATTCACGCTACTTCAGGTTCTACTACTTGGAATGGTGTAGATGTGAGCAACTCAGTATGGTTCGGTTTTGGAACTACTTGGAATGCTTCATTGAGATACAGATTCTAGTATTTCTTACTTAAATACATTAAAACCCCGCCTTGGCGGGGTTTTTTTATGGGTTGAATTCGTATATTTATAAACTCAAACAAACCCATCTAATACAACTCTTATGGAAATGCTTATTTCTCTTCACTCTTACTTGGCTTATGCCGTATTACTTATTTTAATCTTAGCCGTTAGTAATGCTTTAAAAGGTTGGCTGACCAAAAAAGACACTTTTTCCTTGGAAAAAGATTTTAGGGTGAGTTTGTTTGCGCTTATATTGTCTCACATTCAATTGGTGTTTGGATTGGCAGTCTACTTTACGTCGGCCAGCGGCCTTAATGCCATTCAAGAACTTGGAATGGGTGGCTTGAATAGTGCAGCCAGACTTTTGGCGGTAGAGCATCCTTTTATTAATATCATAGCAATTGTACTGATCACCATAGGTTGGTCTAAGCATAAAAAAGTGATGGAAGCTACGGCTAAATTTAAAAAAATCGCTATTTTTTATGGCCTTGGATTACTTTTAATCTTAAGTAGAATTCCCTGGGGACAGTGGTTTTCGTAATAGTTATCGCCTATTTTACCAAACATAATTATTGAACTTCCTTTGCTATAAATAGCTGTACTGGAAAGTGGTCACTGAACCCTCCCTGGTATTGCCCAGCGCTATAACTTCTAAACGGATATCCCTTATAGCGACCTGCTTTTGTGATGAGTCTAGGGTGGTTAAATACCGCTACTTTTTTAAAAACATAACTGTTTTCTGCTTCATTGAGCCAATTATCAGAGAGATAAAATTGGTCAAATAGGCTCCACTGGTCCCTATAAGCTAAAGACCCAATGCCTTTTTTAAAAAGCGGTTCCATTGGGTTAATCAATTTGTGGTAGCTGCTGTCTGGCGTTTTTTTAAGTCTCGTTGGAACCGGAATGGTTTGAAGTACTTTTTTAAAGCTTGGGTCTGTAGGGCCGTCATTAAAATCGCCCATGCCAATGATCTTAGCATTTGGATTAATACGCCTAATTGAATCAATGATTTTAAGATTGAGTAAAGCGGCTTTGATTCTAAATGGACTGCTCCTTTGTGTACCGCCACTTCTCGAGGGCCAATGATTGATAATTAACCACAGCGGTGCTCCGTCTAAATAGCCCATGACCACCAGCTGGTCTCTCGTGAATTTTCTCCTTTGCAAACGGTCGTATAAATACAAACTATGGCTGTTAAATGAGTCTACGATGAATGAAGTTGGTTTGTAAATCAAAGCCACATCTATCCCCCTCTTATCTGGCGCATCTTTATGAATGATCTGATAGTTTTCGCTTCTCAGAAGCGGATGCCCAATTAAAAATTCCAAAACAGCCTGGTTTTCCACCTCACAAACCCCTAGAATATCGGGGCCTTTTTGGGTTGTGCTCATGGGGTTCCCAAGGCGCTCAATGACCCAAGCCAACTGACCTATTTTGTGGTTGAATTTTTTCTGGGTCCATCGGTCTTTCCCCTCCGGCGTCCTGTCTTCGTCAAAAGTGTCGGGCTGGTTTATAGTGTCAAAGAGGTTTTCTAGATTATAAAAGGCAATGGTTTTTAGGCTATATTTTTTCTGGTTTCTAGTGGTTTGTTTCTCTCTGGTTTCTTGCTCTGCTTGAGAGAGTTTTCCTTTGCTAATTTGTCCTTGTTCCATGTGCGCTCTAGCGGTGTACCCACTGATGAGTAAAATGGTTGCCAGCCCCACAATTTTCAAGTAAAACGCTTTAAAGGATTTTATGCCTAGGACATTATTAGGTGTTTTATTGGCTGAGATATGGAGATTTTCATGACTTTGTTTTCTCATGGTCTTTTGTTTTGGTACGATCCTCGATTTTATATACTCCATTGGCTATAAGTCACTAACTTATTTGAGATGGTATGTAAAAGAGGGTTGCGTTTTTTGTTAGTTGCTGGTTTGTTTATGGGATGTATAGTTCGCTCCCAAGGACTTGTCACACAAATAGTTTATGTTAAAGACCTTCAGCAAAATCCTATACTTACCGCCTCTTTTAATCTCCAAGGTAGTTTTTTGGACGCTAGAAGCAATAGCGAAGGGATGTACCGTTTGTTATTACCGAGCAACGGTAATTATACCCTTGAAATAAGCGCAGCTTACTATGAAACTATTCCATTGAATGTTATTATTTCAGAGGCTTCTAACAGCCCTCTTTATGTTGAATTGTCTCCGAGCTCTTTTCGCGAAAACACGCTTTTGGAAGACGGCACAGATGCATTGACACTGTCTGAGTCTGATTTAGAAGGTCTGGGTGGAGATGCTGCAGCACCCTATTTATTGCAGGCTACTAGAGATATTTTTCTAGGAAGTGCTGCCTTTGACTTTGGCCAAGCTTTTTTTAAAATTAAATCCTTAGATGCTAAATACGGGGCGGTATTTGTCAATGGAATACAGATGAATAAATGGTATAATGGACGTCCCCAGTGGTCTGATTGGGGCGGCTTAAATACCTTGACCAGGCAACAAACTTATTCCCATGGACTCTCGAGTGTTTCTAATGATTTTGGAGGTCTATTAGGGAGTACACACCTTTCTATTCAACCCAGTAGTATGAGACCAGGTTGGCATTTTTCAAGTTCACTTTCCAATAGGTCTTATGCACTTAGGGAGATGGTTACCTATGTGTCGCCTTTAAAAAATGGCATTTCAATGGCTGTTGGAGGCTCATTTAGGGGGGCCAAAAGAGGCTACCAACAAGGCACTCCTTATAAGGCATTTAGCGGCTTGGCTTCCATAGAATATGCTCCCAATGAGCAACACCGCTTTAACAGCACCCTAATTTACACCTTTAACAAAAGGGGGCGTTCCGCAGCCCTTACCCAAGAAGTTGCTACTTTACACGGCAGTGATTACAATCCCTATTGGGGACACGACAAAGGAGTTCTTAGAAACAGCAGGAACAAGACACTTTTAACTAAAACCCTGCTATTTAACTATGATCTTAGGTTAGAACGCTTTCGTTTAAATTTAGCCTTGGGGCACATTGCAGGTAAAGATATTAGAAGTCGATTGTCTTATTTTAATGCCCCCAATCCAGACCCCACTTATTATAAAAAACTGCCTTCCTATTATTTAAATAGTCCAATTGGAGCCAATTATTATGCTGCCATTACTGCAAAAGAGGCATTAAGGAGAAATCCTCAGATTCAATGGGAAAAATTATATGAAGCCAACACCAATTTATTGGGTCAAGACCGTGTGGCTTATTTGGAATCTGAAGACGTACTGATTCAAAATCAATTTACAGGAGTAATGAGACTTTTTTGGAAGTTAAATGATTTTCAAGAGTTGGACCTGGGCGTAGAATGGCGGCTAAATCCCATAGCGCAATATGCGCAAATTAAAGATTTATTAGGCGGTAAGCGGCACTTAGATATAGACCCTTTTTCCCAAACACTCAACGATGTAGGTGGCTCAAAATACAAGAACGAGGGCGACATTTTTGGCTATCATTACGCGCTGCGCATGCAGGGAAAAAGGGCCTATATACAGTGGCGGGGAAATTTCCGCCACTGGGACGC
>JAQWFV010000137.1 GCA_029238555.1 Flavobacteriaceae bacterium | reverse complement strand
AGCAACACGTTTGAATTTAGATTCAAGAAGATCTCCTAAATTCCCTGTAATCACTACTACTGTAGCAAGAATGAGCCATTGGCTTAAAGACAGTAGCGGGTCTATTTGAGCGATTAAAACTGCGGCTAAAAGTCCAAATACAAGTCCACCAACGGCACCTTCGACGGTTTTTTTGGGAGATACAGAGGGGTATAATTTATTTTTCCCAAACTGTTTGCCCACCAAATAAGCAAAGGAATCATTCATCCATATGATCAGGAAAATACCTGTAATGAGCATTTTGGCAAATTCAGGGGTAGTGTAGGGAATAAGGGTCAGGAAAATGCATCCGCCTCCTATGTAAAATACCCCAGAGATAAAGGTCATACTTTTGGTGAGCTGTTGTTTCTTTTTAGTTAGCAGATATTTTAATAAGAATGTATTTATGACCAATGTGGCACCGAGTAAAAGTCCTATAGTAAAACTGTTTTGGATCAGATAAATAAACAACCACCAAAGGGCTAAATAAGCCATGAATAAATAGTAGCCACGTAATTTTGTGATTCTTTTGTATTCATAAATACAGGCTAGTCCAAAGGCCATAAATAGAAAATCAAAGGCATCTGAGTTTAAAAAAACAGCTGCTAGTAAAATAAATACATAGACCCCCCCTGTGAGGAGCCTTCTTATTAATTCTCTCATTTAAAGGTCTTCTAGAAGAATCAGATACACATCTTTGTTGCTACTTCCGTAGCTCATAAAATCTTTTTGACCTTCAGTTTCTTTCTTGAAGTTCTTAATGGCGGTTATATTGCCTGGTATCTGTTTGGGATAGTTTTTTTTAATTTGTTTTAAACCATCTTGTATGGTTTCTAACATTTGGCTGGTTTTGGCAAATACTATGATAATCTCTGGTAAGTCCGGTAACTTATTTTCTCCAAACTGACTGTCACTTACTAAAATAGAGCCGTTCAAAGCTATTAGGTGCTCACAGGAGGTGAAAAACACACCAGCTCCCTGTGTTTTATGGGTAGTTTTATATCCTGCGTTGGTGCAAAATAGCGCCATGTTTTTGTCTAAAGTGAGCAGGGGTTTTTCTTTCCAATCGTTCTCATCAAGAATGTCATTCAAAAGCGCTAAGGCTTCATCTGTGTCTTCACAGTATAAAAATTTACCACCATTTTTTTTGAAGTTTATGGTAAATAATTCGTCTACTGGAGTTTTTTCTTCTGGCATGTACTTGGACCTCTCAACCTGGCTTGAAGCGGGGTTGTTTTTAGAGGATCCAAATATTTTGCTAAAAAAATTCAATATTACGCTTTGCCTTCTTCTTTTGTTGTAGTTGAGTTATTCGGATCTTCTAGGGTGCTTTCTGCAACTATGGAAGAAGCATTTTCTTCTTTATTTTCTAGACTGTCAGAAATACCTGTATCAGCTTCATCATATGGGTTGGCAGTAGCTTCTTTTTGAAGGGCTTTAGGAGCTGGACTAAAGGGTCTTTCTCCAAAGATTTTTTCCAAATCGTCCTTAAAAATCACTTCTTTTTCTAACAACCTTTTTGCTAATGTAGTAAGTTTTTCTTTGTTTTCCTCTAAAAGTTCAATAGCTCTTTGATATTGCGCCTCTATTAGGATAGAAATTTCTTTGTCTATTTTCTGAGCGGTCTCCTCACTATATGGCTTAGTGAAACCGTACTCAGACTGTCCTGAAGAATCGTAGTAAGTGATATTTCCCAATGATTCGTTTAAGCCGTAAACAGTGACCATAGCCCTCGCTTGCTTGGTTACTTTTTCCAGGTCGCTTAGGGCTCCTGTAGAAATTTTATTAAAAATTACCTTTTCTGCAGCACGCCCTCCTAAAGTGGCACACATTTCATCTAGCATTTGCTCTGTTCTAACAATCAGCCTTTCTTCTGGAAGGTACCATGCAGCTCCAAGAGATTGTCCTCTTGGAACAATGGTGACCTTCACTAAAGGAGCGGCATGTTCTAACATCCAACTCACTGTAGCGTGTCCTGCTTCGTGATAGGCAATGGTTTCTTTTTCAGATTGGGTAACAATTTTATTTTTCTTTTCTAATCCACCCACAATCCTATCTACTGCATCTAAAAAGTCTTGCTTGCTAACGGCCTTTTTATCTTTTCTTGCTGCGATAAGTGCGGCTTCATTACAAACGTTGGCAATATCTGCTCCCGAAAATCCTGGGGTTTGTCTGGCTAAAAAATCTATGTCCAGTTTTTCAGAGGTCTTTATAGGTTTTAAATGAACCTCAAATATTTCTTTACGCTCTCTAATATCTGGTAAATCCACATAGATTTGCCTATCAAAACGGCCTGCCCTCATCAATGCTTTGTCTAAAACGTCTGCTCTGTTTGTGGCCGCTAAGACTATCACATTTGTATTGGTGCCAAAACCGTCCATTTCTGTCAGTAATTGGTTTAGGGTGTTCTCTCTTTCATCATTAGACCCCGTCATATTATTTTTACCTCTAGCGCGACCAATGGCGTCTATTTCGTCTATAAAAATAATAGCAGGAGACTTTTCTTTTGCTTGTTTGAATAAATCCCTCACTCTTGAAGCTCCAACCCCAACAAACATCTCTACAAAATCAGATCCTGAAAGAGAAAAGAAAGGGACCTTAGCTTCACCAGCTACTGCTTTTGCCAATAATGTTTTCCCTGTTCCAGGAGGTCCTACCAATAAAGCACCTTTTGGAATTTTACCTCCAAGGGAAGTATATTTTTCTGGGTGTTTTAAGAAAGAAACAATTTCTTCTACTTCTTCTTTGGCACCTTCTAAACCTGCCACATCTTTAAAAGAAGTTCTGGTATCTGTCTTTTCATCGAATAGTTTGGCTTTGGATTTTCCTATATTGAAAATTTGGCCTCCGCCTCCGCCACCTGCGCCACCAGACATTCTCTTCATTACGTAAATCCAAATACCAATGATCAGTACAAAGGGTAAAAGGGATAAAAGTAAATCTCCAAACACATTAGATTCAGTCTCGTAGTCTACTAAGGTGTCTAATTGATATTCCGATTTAATGGTCTTTATATCGTTTTCAAAATTTTGAAGGTCCCCAAAGTCTAGTATATACTCTGGACTTAAGCCGCTTAGATTGAACGATTTTTCAGCAACATCTTTATGTACTTCCTTAGCCAGTGCTTCCTTAGTTAAAAATACTTTGGCTTGCCTGGTGTTGCTAATAATGATGATTTTATTAATATCCCCATTCTTCAAATACGATTGCAATTCAGATGTGGTTGTCTTTCTAGTGTTAGAAAGCCCACTGCTCATAAATTGAAAACCTATTAGTAAAGCAATTACAGTGGCGTATACCCACCATGCATTGAACTTTGGTTTCTTAGGACTTGTTTTAGATTCTTTTGCCATGTTATTTTTTAGTTTGATGGACTAGATATTGCTGTTACTTTGGCGTCTCCCCAAAGGCTTTCTATGTCGTAATATTCTCTGATATGTTTTTGAAAAACGTGCACTACAACATTCACATAATCCAGTAAAACCCACTCTCCATTTTCAGACCCTTCTACATGCCAAGGTTTGTCTTGAATGGTTTTACTGACTATTTTTTGTACAGATCCAACAACGGCATTGACATGCGTATTTGAAGTTCCATTGCAAATAATGAAATAATCACAGGCAGTATTTTCTATTTCTCGAAGATCTAATAATTGAATATCTAAACCTTTTACTTCTTCTATTCCATTGAGAATTAATGAGATAAGGTTATCTACGTCTCCTTTTTTATCTAACATTTAAAAAATTTAAATTTTTACAAAGTTATTATATTTTTACGTTCTTAGCTATTGTTTTTAACATAAGATTAAACAGCTTTTTAGCCCTGTTTTAAAAGATTAAATCTTTATTTATGCCCCTTATTTATTTGGATAAAATTTCTTCTACAAATGATTACCTAAAAGACCTTTTGGGTAAAGAAATGTTACAAGACAATACTTTTGTTGTAACTACAGAGCAAACAGCAGGAAGGGGACAAATGGGAAATAGTTGGAGGAGCTCAAAGGGTAGTAGTATTAGTTTGAGTATTTATAAAAAGCAGTTGAATATACCTTTAAAGGATCAATTTAAAATAGCCATGTCAGTTTCTTTAGCAGTGCGTCAAGTCTTTGCACTATTTTCAGAGGAGGTCAGGGTTAAATGGCCTAATGATATTTTAATTCAGGGTAAAAAAGTAGGTGGAATTCTCATTGAAAATACCATTCAAGGAAATGAAATTACTTCAAGTGTCATTGGGATAGGATTGAATGTCTTTAAGTTTTCAATGCCTGAATTAACAAAGGCCACTGCACTAAGTGAACATTCCAAGCTAGCAATTAAACTGGACTACTTGCAGGAGATCTTAATGATTCAATTAGATAAATCGCTCTCTGAGATGGAGCACATATCTTATCCTTCATTAAAATTCAGCTATGAAAGCCATTTGTTTGGCATTGGAGTGCTTAAAACCTTTCAAAGATCTAATCAAAAAAGCTTCCAAGGGTTCATTAGAGGGGTAACTTCTAATGGAGCATTGATCATTGAAAACCAAGAAGGCTTAAAAGAGTTCTTTCAGTTTAAGGAGGTATCCTTGAAACTTTAACAACGCTGAGTGTACTAGCTTAAAATGAAACTTTAGTTAAGTTTTCAGATAATGCATTCACAAAATTGGTAATGGGTATTTTAATCATCATTTCCATCATAGCATTGAAGGTGCCTTCAAAAACCAATTGTACTTCTGTGCTGCCTTCTCCTTTATTAACAATATTTCCTTTAAGCGTGAAAGCTAACTTATCACTTGCAGCACCCAATAATACATATGAGTTGGCCTCAGATCCATTTTTTTGCAAGACTATTTCTGGCATTCCTTTTAAAGCGAAGAGAAAACGATCCTCGCTAAGTACTTCAAATTTACTGGTGTTCTCTGGCATGAGGTGTTCGAAATTTTTAATTTCATTTAAGAAATTAAATACCGATTCGTCAGAGGTATTTAAAAGTACTGGGCTCGTTTCTATTAACATATTATAAAAATCTTTAGGTTTAATCGAAACTTCCGTCTGTTCCGATAAATAAGTGTTTATAGGACCAACTAACTATGAATTATTGTTGGTTCCACTGTGAGGGATTTTTCCTCCATTCTTTTAAAGTGTCTAAGTGGTCACTGCTTACAGTACCCTCGTTAGATGCTTGTGTAATTAAGTGACTGTAGTCGCTCAAGGTATGAAGTGTGGTATTTTGCTTTTTGAAATTTTCTTCAGCAGTCTCAAAACCATAGGTGAAAATAGCTAACATTCCCATAACTTTTGCACCTACTTCTTCTAATGCATCGACCGCTTTAAGACTACTTTTGCCTGTAGATATAAGGTCTTCTATCACAACTACTTTGGCGTTCTCTTGCAACTGCCCTTCAATTTTGTTTTGTCTTCCGTGAGATTTTGCTTCAGGTCTAATGTAAACAAAAGGGAGTTCTAATATTTCAGCGACCAATAAACCCATGCCTATAGCTCCTGTGGCAACACCAGCTATAGCATCTGGATTGGGGTAAAGTGTTTTTATTTGTGCTGCCATTTTTGTGGCAACAAATTTTCTGGCCTCTGGAAATGAGAGCACTATTCTGTTGTCGCAATAGATAGGAGATCTCCATCCTGAGGCCCAAGAAAAAGGATTTTCTGGTCTCAATTTTATTGCATTAATTTGTAATAATAGTGCAGCTGTTTGTTTTGCGGTTTCGCTATCTAAAATCATGACACAAATGTATAAAGTTTTTGTGAATGAATCTCCTATGATTCTGACAAATAAACTAGCAGAATCTGAAGAAAGCACTTATTTTCCGCTAAATGAGGAAGCGATTCAAAAAGCCATTTCAGCACTCTCTAAAAAGAAGCTGGATAAAGCGTATATATACCATCCCAACCACGAAGAAATATTAAACAAGTTTTCTAAAACCATACCTAGGGTTGTAGCGGCAGGAGGTGTAGTGACTAACCCATTAGGAAAGGTGCTCTTTATATATAGAAATGATAAGTGGGATTTGCCAAAGGGCAAAGTAGACAAGGGAGAGACTATTGAAGCTGCCGCAATAAGAGAAGTGGAGGAGGAAACGGGTGTGAAAGGATTGGAGATTGAAAACTTCTTGAGAACTACCTATCATATATTCAAGCGAAACGGACAATATAAACTTAAAGAAGTACATTGGTTTGCCATGAAAACATCTTATAAGGGACCCTTGCTGGGGCAATTAGAAGAAGGCATTGTTAAAGTGAAGTGGAAAGGTCCAGACAAAATTAAAAAGGCCCTACAGAACTCTTTCACCAACATTAAAGTGTTGTTTGAATAAAAATCGTAGACCTAATAAGTATCCTTAGCCTTTTTACACAATACCTTAAATGTTGTAGGGAAATATTTATAGTAATTTCAGCTTAAACTTTGATTATTAAGCTGCGTGGGTGAGTTTTTTTATTTCCCTTCTTGTGATAGGCTTGCCATTGAAATTAATGGAATGGTGTTGGACTGTTTTGTAAATGGCCACTTTATTTAGGTCTTCTGGGTCAATGGTCGAACTCAGAATATTGATTTGAATTTTCTTATCTAGCTTAAGGCTTAAGAAAGCGTCTAAAAACTCCCAACCATCCATGATGGGCATATTAAGATCCAAAAAAATGACTTCAGGTAAAGAGATTTGTTTTTGATTGAGTTTGTAAATGGCATTAATGGCATCTTCTCCATTATTAAAAGTGAGTACCTGCATTTGATTCTTATATTGATGCAGTAATTTTTTGATCCCAAAGACTACTATGGGGTCGTCATCAATAATAAAAATTGAGTTAATAATCATGTCTAATAATTAAGTCATGATAAATGTAGGAAAAATATTACAAATTAAATGAGTTATTTTGAAAAATTTAACACTGCTTCTGGAACTAGCCCTGAATAATCACCTCCGTGCCTAATAACATCTCTAACAATAGAGGAACTGATATAAGATTTACCTGATGAGGTGAGTAAAAAAACGGTTTCAATTTCGGAGAGCTTTCTATTGGTGTGGGCAATGGCTTTTTCAAATTCAAAATCTGCAGGATTTCTGAGCCCTCTAAGAATAAAGTTTGCTTTAATCTCTTTACAGAAATCTACTGTTAAACCGCTGTAGGTATGAACGCTAATTTTGGGTTCGTCTTGGAAGGTTTCGCGGAGTATTTCCAATCGCTCTTCTAATGAAAACATATACTTTTTATCCGTATTTACCCCTATGGCAATAATGAGTCTGTCAAAAAGAGTAATGCCTCTTTGTATGACATCTAAATGCCCAAGGGTAAGTGGATCAAAGGACCCAGGGAAAACAGCTATTTTTTTATCCATGCATCAAAATTAAACAATTTAGCTTTAGCTTTAAATCTAGGTGATTTTCAATCGCTTGTATGGCCAGTTTCCAAAAACAGCATAATAAGGAATTACCATATAGATTCAAGAGCGCTTTCAAATAATTCGGGTAGCGAAATCCCAGCTTCTTTTGCCTGCTGAGGCAGTATACTGTGTTGGGTCATACCTGGTGTTGTATTTACTTCTAAAAGATGAGGAACATTGTTGACTAAAATAAATTCAGATCTGGTAAATCCTTTTAATTTCAATGTGTTATAAATAAATGCAGCTGCATCAATAATATTTTGTTCCACTTCAGGATCTAGTGTAGCAGGGGTAATTTCTGTAGATTTTCCCTCGTATTTTGCCTGATAGTCAAAAAAGTCGTTTTCACTTAAAATCTCGGTAATGGGTAGCACCTTTGTTTTACCTTGATATTGAATCACTCCCACAGACACCTCTCTTCCCACCAAGGCCTCTTCAATAATCACCTCCTTGTCTTCTTTGAAAGCAATCTCAAGTGCAGCCTCCATCTGTTCTATTGCATATACCTTGCTAATACCAAAACTACTTCCTGATCTGTTGGCTTTTACAAAACAAGGCAAGCCAACTTTTTGAATAATAGCTTCATGATTAATGGGGTCACCATAGTTCAAATAATAAGATTTCGCCATGGCCATTCCATAGGGCTTGAGGACACTCAATAAATCTCTTTTGTTGTAGGTAAGCGCTGCTTGATAAAAATTACAAGCGGTTTGGGGAATACCCAAAAGTTCTAAGTAAGCTTGAATTTTACCGTCTTCTCCAGGACTTCCGTGAATGGCATTGAAAACACCGTCAAACAACACTTGCTTGTGAGGGAGTTCTAAACTGAAATTTCCCTTTTGGATAGGATACACTGCGCCGTGATCAGTAGTATAAGTCCACCTGTTTTTTGAAATTACTATAGGGTAAACCTCGTATTTTTCAGGATCTAAATGAGCGGCCACTACAGAGCCACTTTTTAGTGAAATTTCAAATTCACTGGTGTACCCCCCCATAATCACTGCAATGGTTTTTTTCATCAGAAAACACTTTTATAAATTATCTAATACTGAGAATTACTAACACAAAGGTTTTGCTATCTTTGTGCCAATCGCTAAGCGCAATGAAAAATAGTATACTTTTTTTAAAAAGCCGGTTTTTTTTAAAACAAATCTTTGGTGCCCTCTTGGTACTATTAATTATTGTAGTCATCAGTATGCAAATGTTGGCTTGGACTACAGCACATGGTGATTATATTGTAGTACCAGATTTAAGTAAAAAAGAGATTGCTGAGGTGGCCCATATTTTAGCTGCTCAATCACTTAGATTTCAAGTCATTGACTCAGCTAATTTTAGAAGCGATTTCCCTATAAATGCAGTCATTAGTCAAAAGCCATTGCCAGGAAGCGAGGTCAAAGCAAACAAGAAAATATACCTACAGCTAAATCCATCTGGCTATGCCAACATAAGTTTGCCAGAACTGGTTCAAGTAACGCAAAGAAATGCCACCTCAAAGTTGCAAGCGGTTGGATTAAAGATAGAAAAAGTCACTTATATAGACGCCTTAGGAAAGAATATGGTCTATGGGGTTAAGTATCAGAAAAAACTCATTAAACCAGGTTTTAAATTACCTAAGATGTCAGAAATAGAACTCATCTGTGGAAATGGAAACAGACCGGAAAACGGTACGCCAAATTTAAACCAGACCCTACCAGAATAAAACTTTGAGCCTATTTTAAAATGGCTTAAACCCATTGAATATAAATTAATCGAATATAAATAGTGTATTTAAATTAGAGTAGCTCTCTAGTTTCTCATTCCTAGCTTTTATTATCCATAAATCATGTCCCAAACAGATCCAAACACGCCAATAGATGCTTACACAGATCAGGAATCTGAAGATTTATTTGAGCATTTCGCTTTTACAGCTTCCAAAGGGCAAGAGCCGCTAAGGATTGATAAATATCTCATGAATTTCATTGAGAATGCTACACGAAATAAAATTCAGCAAGCAGCAAAAGAAGGCCATATTTGGGTCAATGAGCAGGTGGTGAAGCAGAATTACAAGGTGAAATCTGGAGACGAAATTAAGGTCATGTTTACCCATCCTCCTTATGAATTCCTCCTGACCCCAGAAGATATTCCTTTAGATGTAGTCTATGAAGACTCAGACCTTATGGTGGTCAATAAACCACCGGGTATGGTGGTGCATCCAGGTCATGGAAATTACTCAGGTACATTGATTAACGCGCTCTTATTTCACATAAAAGATCTTCCCTTAAACTCAGATGACCGTCCGGGATTGGTGCATAGGATAGACAAAGACACCTCTGGTTTACTGGTAGTGGCAAAAACCTCCAAGGCCATGACGCATTTGGCCAAGCAATTTTTTGACAAAACCTCTGAGCGGGAGTATGTGGCTATTGTGTGGGGCAATGTAGAGGAAGATCAAGGGACGGTGAGGGGCCATATAGGAAGACACCCAAAGAACAGGCTTCAAATGGCTGTTTTTCCAGAAGGAGATCAAGGAAAAGAAGCCGTTACCCATTATAAGGTGATTGAACGATTGGGTTATGTGACCCTTGTTTCCTGTGTATTAGAAACAGGCAGGACCCATCAGATTAGGGCTCATATGAAACACATTGGGCATACGCTTTTCAATGACGAGCGCTACGGTGGAGAGAAAATTTTAAAAGGCACCACTTTTACCAAATACAAACAGTTTGTAGACAACGCATTTAAGGCCCTGCCCAGGCAGGCCTTACACGCCAAAACCCTCGGTTTTGTGCATCCGAGCTCTGGCGAGCTCATGCGTTTTAATACCCCCATTCCAGAAGACATGCTAAGCTGCATTGAAAAGTGGCGCAGCTATGCACAACACCAGCAAGAATAAGACTTTATTAGTGGTTTTTAAAAATCACTAAAAACCTGTATTTTTATGCTAAAATTTATTTGTTATGAAATTCATTATATCGCCTGCTAAGTCTTTAGATTTTGAAACAGCACTTCCGACCACGCAATTCAGTGATCCCGTATTTTTAGACAAATCCAAGACTATTAACACCACATTGGCTCAAAAGAAACCCAAAGATCTGGGTGCTCTCATGAATATCTCAGATAAATTGTCTCAACTCAACTGGCAGCGCAATCAAGATTTCACATGGCCCTTTACGCCAGACAACGCGAGACCCGCCATTTACACCTTCAGTGGCGATGTATACCAGGGCATAGATGTTTTGTCAATGAGCGAAAAAGAAGTTCATGCCTTACAAGATCAATTGCTTATTCTCTCTGGTTTATACGGTATGCTAAAACCGCTAGACCTCATCCAAGCTTATCGTTTAGAGATGGGGACTTCCCTAAAAATAGGATCTCACAAGAACCTGTATAGTTTTTGGAAGGAAACCCTAACGGCCCACCTGAATGCTCAAATGGAGGCCTCGGAAACACTAGTGAATCTAGCGAGCAATGAATATTTCTCTGCCTTAGATGCCAAATCCTTACACATGAAGGTGGTCTCTCCAGTGTTTAAAGACTGGAAAAATGATACACTCAAGATCATTAGTTTTTATGCCAAGAAGGCAAGAGGGCTTATGGTACGTTACGCCATTCAAAACAACGTTCAAGACCTGGACGGAATACTAGGTTTTAATCTTGAGGGCTACGCTTACAGCCCAGAAGAGACCAAAGACCCTATGGCGCCTGTATTTGTAAGATAGGTTCTTTCAAAAATGTTACACTACAAGATAGTTCCACTTCAACCTTTTAGATAAGGCACTCCTTATTTAAAAGTGCGGTTAAATGTCTAGTGCCAGATTTTTATGGTGCTTAATCCCTACTCGAAAGGGCTGCTCAATACCTTGTAGAAGGTTTTTATTCCGTACTCAATCTGACCAATTTTCAAGTTTTCATTGGGGCTGTGCTGGTTATTGTCCGGATTCACCATAGGTAAAATATAGGCAGGAATTTTTAAGGCATTCACAAAAGGCGCAATAGGAACGGTACCCCCCATGGTTCTAATTTGTACCACCTCAGTATTAAAATTATCCTCCAATAAGGATTTTAAATGCCCCCCAAAAGGTAGGCTCAGATCTGTTCTAAAAGCAGGTGTCACAGATCCTTTCTCGAGTCTAATAACTTTGGGATAGGCCATTCGATCTGCCTTGGTAGGGGCCGCATTAAAAATAGTATAGCCTTGTTTTTTTAAATGTACTTCTATTAGATTTTGTAAGCGCGCTCCGTCAGTTTCAGGTACCAACCTCAAATCAATTTCAGCAGTAGCCATATCTGGTACAATAGTTCTGGCTTGGTCGCCAACCCATCCGCTTGCCATTCCTCTCACATTAAGGGAAGGAAATTGAAGCGCCTCCTGATAAAAAGTACCTACCGCATCTGGCTTGTGAATGCCCAATAGTTCGTCTATGTAGTCTGCAGCGTCGGGCACTGCCTTTAAGACAGCTTTGTCAGACTCGCTCAATTCAATACCATCATAGTAACCCGCCACCAATACCTTTCCATCCGGAGATTTTAAACTCGAGAGGAGGTGGGCCATTTCAAAGGCTGGATTGGGTGCATAATTTCCATAATGACCAGAGTGTTGTGGTTTTATGGGACCGTAAGTCCATATCCTTAAGGTAGTAATGCCTCTACATCCATATACAATGGTAGGTTGTCCGGAGGCGTGAACAGGACCGTCATTAATGATTAAATAATCTGCCTCTAATAAATCTTTATAAGTATTCACTGCCTTAGCCAGTGGTTTACTACTTTTTTCTTCTTCTCCGTCTAAGACCACCTTAATGTTGAAAGGCAGGCTGACATTATTTTTTTTCAGTAGATCCAAGCTGTTTAGAAGCATAACAATAGGTCCCTTGTCGTCCGAGGTAGACCTACCATAAAGCCTCCAGTCCATAGG
>JAQWFV010000128.1 GCA_029238555.1 Flavobacteriaceae bacterium | reverse complement strand
ACCCCAATTTTTCCAATTCTCGAGGCACCAAAAGCCTCCCAGTTGGCAAATTTAGAGTTGGCTTTCATAGCCTCCCATTCCGGTCCATGCACCGGAAAACGAACTACTTCTTCTCCATTTAACATCACAAATCCTTCATTAGAACGGTGGTTAATATGAATGAGGTAGTGGTTCCACTCCCCTGCTTTATTGGCCTCTGCAGAGGGTGCAATCATGTCGTACAAAGCCCCTGCTTTATGCGTTCCTTCTCCTACAAAAGAATCTGGGTGACGTTCGTTGTCCAAAACCTGTATCTCTGGTCCAGAAATGTAAGGTTCAGACAAGGAAGGATCTTCTACCACACTCCAAAAAATACCAGAGTTTCCTCCCTCTGAAATTTTGGCCTCCAAGGACAACTCAAAACTCTCAAAGCGCTCGTCTGTTACCAGGTTTAAATTCTCTCCTTCTTTTCTATCTCTTGGGGTAAATACCATGGCACCGTCTTCAATGGTCCATGCATCTGGCACCTCCGTTCCGTTATAGGCGTGCCAACCAGAGAAATCTTCTCCATTAAACAGCGACGTCCACACGTATTGTACTTGCATTTCGGTTCCTAGTGAAGGTGTTTCTGGCTGCGCCGATGCCGCTTCCTTTGGGGTGTTTTTACAAGCCAATAATCCAATGGTCATGGCCACGAGGGTAATTTCTTTTTTCATCTTTTTCCTATTTAAATATGCGTTGTTTTTTACCTATGAGTACTTTGTTAAAGGCCTAAAATATGTTTCAATTGCGCAGGATCTGTCGCTGCCCCGGCAAAATCGTCAAAAGTTTTTTGGGTGGCTTCAATAATGTGGTCTGCAATGAATTTAGCGCCCTCTCTGGCGCCTTGCTCAGGAGATTTAATCACGCATTCCCATTCCATCACTGCCCAAACATCACAGCCGTATTGGGTGAGTTTAGAGAAAATAGTCTTAAAATCTATTTGCCCATCTCCTAGAGAACGGTAGCGGCCTGCGCGGTCCTGCCAGTCGTTGTATCCGCCAAAGGCGCCTTTCTTACCGGTAGGGTTAAATTCAGAATCCTTTACATGGAAGGCCTTAATAAACTCGTGGTAGTGGTCTATATAAGTAATATAATCTAACTGCTGTAATACAAAATGGCTTGGATCATACAAGATATTCACCCTTTTATGGTTTCCGGTAGCAGCTAGAAATCGCTCAAAAGTGTCGCCGTCGTGCAGGTCTTCTCCGGGGTGTATCTCATAGCAAACATCGACCCCTTGGGCGTCAAAATGGTTCAAAATAGGCAACCATCTTTTGGCCAATTCTTCAAAGCCCATTTCTACTAGTCCTTTAGGGCGCTGTGGCCAAGGATGCATGGTATGCCAAAGCAATGCCCCTGAAAAGGTAGCATGGGCGTTTAGGCCCAAATGCTTGGAAGCTGTAGCCGCTTTTTTAACGGTGTCAATAGCCCAGTCGGTACGGGCTTTTGGATTGCCGTGAACAGCCTTTGGAGCAAAGGCGTCAAACATACTGTCGTATGCTGGATTTACGGCCACCAACTGTCCTTGAAGGTGGGTAGAGAGTTCTGTGATCTCTAAACCGTAACTGTTAATGGTGCCCTTGAGGGTGTCACAGTAGTCTTTGGAGCTCGCGGCCAAATCCAAGTCTATGAGGAAAGACTCCCAGGTGGGAATCTGTATGCCTTTATACCCCAAATCTGCGGCCCATTGACAAATGCCTTCCAGGCTGTTAAAAGGAGGTTTACTATCTACAAATTGGGCCAAAAATACTGCTGGCCCTTTGATCGTTTTCATATGCTGCTACTTTTTTATTTTTTATTGGTCTAAAGAGACCCATACATTTCCTGCTTTATGAGAAGCTACAGCGCTTTCTATAAAATTGAGACCGCGCATTCCGTCTACTACCGTAGGATACTCTCCTGAGTCTGGATGTTGATTTCTAATGGCTCTGGCCACCCCTAAATAAATATTAGCCATGGAGTCAAAGATACCCTCTGGGTGTCCTGGAGGAAGCTTGGTGCCGCCCAAAGACAATTCGCTGTTGTAGGCATGTCCCGGGGTGTAAATCTGCAACGGTTCATTATCTGACAATACTTTTAATACATTGGGGCTTTCCTGTTCCCAACGCAGTCCTTTTTTGTCTCCATAAATGGCAATAGCCAATCCGTTTTCTTCTCCGGTAGCAATCTGACTGGCACGCAAAATACCTTTAACCCCATTCTCCATTTTTAAGAATATATTTCCATCAATGTCCATCTGGTTGTCTTCGTACAGATAGTTTAGGTCTGCTAATAAGGCCGCAATTCTGAGACCAGTGGTGTATTCTACCATATTAAAGGCGTGGGTTCCAATGTCTCCCATACAACAAGAGATTCCCGCTTTGCTAGCGTCTAATCTCCAAGTGCTGCTGCGCTTTTCTTTGTCGTGAATAATCGGATTAATCCAACCTTGGTAGTAGCGAATATCTATTTTTTGAATGTTTCCTAATGCACCGCTTTTGACCATCTCCCTCATTTGGCGCACCATGGGATAGCCGGTGTAAGTATGTGTAAGTCCAAAAACCAGGCCTTTTTCTGCCTGAAGGGCACCGAGAATCTTAGCTTCCTCATAGGTGTTGGTCATAGGCTTTTCACAGATCACGTGAAAGCCGTTCTCCATGAGTTTTTTGGCC
>JAQWFV010000116.1 GCA_029238555.1 Flavobacteriaceae bacterium | reverse complement strand
TAGCGATACGAGTTCCAATTTTATTATTGCCAGTGTTAATGATAAAACATTAAAAGAAATCACTTTATCAAACTATGTATACAATTCAAATAGCACTCCTACCGATATTTCATTATCATCCAGTTCTATTAATGAAAATGTAGCTATAGGTACAACTATTGGTGCACTTTCTACTACTGACCCAGACTCTGGAGACAACCATACTTACACTTTAGTGTCAGGTACTGGAGATACGGACAATGCTAGTTTTAGCATTAGCGGTGCCAATCTCTTAACCAATACTGCTTTAGATTATGAAACTAAAAATAGCTATTCCATTTTAGTTCAAACTTCGGACAATACTGCAACCTATACTAAGACCTTCACCATAACAGTAAATGATGTAGACGAAGATTCCGACGGTGATGGAATCACCAACAATCTAGACAACTGCCCATCAACAGCAAACGCAGACCAAGCAGACACTGATGGGGACGGCATTGGAGACGTTTGTGACAATGCCCCAACGGTAGCTAACGCCAACCAATTAGATACTGATAGAGATGGCCTTGGAGATGTGATTGATTCAGATGATGATGGAGATGGTGTACCAGATACAGAAGATGATTTTCCAACAGATGCAACAGAGAGTACAGATACAGATGGAGATGGGACTGGAGACATTTCAGACCTGGACGACGACGGAGATGGGGTCCCCGACGCAACTGACAACGCGCCTTTCACGCCCAATGTAGACCAGCTAGACACCGATGGAGATGGCATTGGAGATATAGATGATCTAGATGACGACAACGACAGTTATTCAGATACGGACGAAATTAGCTGTGGTAGTGATCCATTATTTGCCGCTAGCCTCCCGGCCGATACCGATTCAGACGACACCCCTGATTGTTTAGACACGGACGACGACAATGATGGTTATTTAGATACGGATGAAATTACCTGCGGCTCAGATCCTTTAGATGCAACATCTACTCCATTAGACACTGATTCAGACGGTATTGCAAACTGTATAGATACTGATGATGATAATGACAGCTATTTAGATGAAAGCGATGCCTTTCCTCTAGACGCAACAGAATGGTTAGACACAGATGCAGACGGTATAGGAAACAACGCAGATACGGACGACGACAACGACGGCCAGACAGATGACCATGAGATGGCCTGTGGCTCTGATCCTTTATTAGCTTCTTCTATGTCCTTAGATACTGATGGAGATAGTGTTCCAGACTGCGTAGACACAGATGATGATAATGATGGAGTTATAGATACAGCAGACGCCTTTCCACTAGATCCAGCAGAATGGGCAGACACAGACGCAGACGGTATTGGAAACAATGCAGATCTAGATGATGACAATGATGGGCAGTCAGATTATAATGAACTCGTTTGCGGCTCTGACCCATTAGACCAATATTCAAAATCTTCAGATATAGACTCAGACAGTATTCCAGACTGCGTAGATACTGATAAAGATGGTGATGGCTATTTAAACGACAGCGATGCCTTTCCAGAAGACGGAACTGAGTGGGTAGACACCGATGGAGATGGTCTTGGAGATAACTTTGAGGTAGATGACGACAACGACGGTTGTTTAGACTCAAACGATGCTTTTCCACTTGATCCAAGTGAATGTTCAGATGCTGACAATGACGGCATTGGGGACAACGCAGATCCTGACGACAACAACGATGGCTTTGAAGACAATAAACTTTTTGCCTCTGGTGCGCTCACACCAGGAAGTGGCGGTTTAGAATCTACTTGGAAAATCATCAATATAGAGCAGTATCCTGTTAACAGAGTTTCTGTCTATGATAAAAATACACAAGAAGTTTTCTCAGCTCAAAACTACAAGAATGATTGGAGAGGTACATACAAGAATAGTACTAATCCACTTCCTGCAGGATCCTACTATTATGTGATAGATTTAAACAACGGTCAAGATCAGATTAAAGGCTGGTTATACATTACTTATTAATTCAATAAAAGCAACAAAAATGAAAAACACAATCAAAACACTTGCTTTTACGGTCTTAGTACTTACAAGTATAGCAGTCAAAGCACAACAACAGCCCAACTTTTTGTTCTTTGAGCAGAACATGAGCTTGTTTAATCCAGCTTACACTGGTAGTGAAGGATCACTCGCTGGCCTTCAATACAGATCTGCCTGGTCTGGAATAGAAGACGCCCCTAGAGCAGCTTCCTTTATCTACCACACCAAAGAGAAGAACAAAGCCTCTTGGGGGATTAGTTATTTAACAGACAGGGTTTATATAGAAAACCAAGGGATAGTAGCCATAGACTATAGCTATAAGCTTGCTCTAGGGGGTAATACAAACCTTTACTTAGGCATAAAAGCAGGAGTAGTCTATAATAATCTAGATGCTACTGGCTTAGATAGAATTACACAAGAAAGTAACGCCAATTTAAACAGCATTCAAAACTATATGAACCCGCTAGTGGGAATTGGCTTACTATTAAAAAGTGAAAAATTTTTCATAGGACTCTCTACTCCAAATATGCTTAACTCTAAGCGATATAAAGAAGCAGAGGGATTAGCTACTACAGCCACAGACAAGCCTCATTTATACACCACCGCAGGCTTCCATTTAAAGCTAAACAATGTCATTACACTAAGCCCTTCTATGTTGTATAGAATGGTGGCAGATGCACCCAATCAATTAACTTCAATAGCCAAGCTTAGTTTAAAAGATAAAATAAGTCTAGGAGTGGGTGTAAGTAACAATGACTACATATCATCAATGATTCAAGTAAAACTCAGTCAGATAGATATTGGCTTTGGCTATGAAATAGGACAAAGAACTAGTAGCACAGCTCTAAGAGCCAATACAAGTGAAATGATGCTTAGGTATAGGTTTTAGGTTATATATAGATATCACGACCAATCTCAAAAAAGAAAAAATAGAGCGATTTATAGAAACTTTAAGAGAAAAGAAAGGTCTTCTACTTCAGAAAGACTCAAGAATAAGATTGTAGGTTTTGTGGATACATATGTAAATGGAGTATTAGCTTAAGTAATGCTCATATGGGTTATATATAGATATTACAACCAATCTCAAAAAAGAAAACCGTTTCTATAAAACCCACCCCTCACTTTAAATCAAGTGATGCACTGAAACTTTTTGGGTTTTTATATAGGCATGAAGTAGTAACCTATATCTTTAAAACTTGCAAACAACTGGAAGAAAAAGTATATTAAAAATATAAACCCTTGAAAATCAGATGATTAACAAGGGTTTAAGTACTCGCTATGGAGCTGTTCTCGAACCAGATTATGGGATAGATTTAAAAATAACATAAGTCTTATCAGGACATAACTCGAGAAAACAACTGAAATTTACACCCCTGTAGCTTCTAATACTTTTAAAACAATAAAAAATCCCTTAGATTAGTAGGTAATAACAAAGTAGATATAAGCGTACTAGTACGTTTAGCCCTACGTTGGCTTTAATTTAAAGAAGAACTAAGTAAACACTTAAGTTTACTTTTTTTGTTATTTGTAAATTTAAATGTTTACTTTTTTATATATTTGTAAACTTAAATATTTACAAAAAATGAGAAATAAGCGAAAACTTTTAATCAAGCAATTGGACCAAAAGCTACAACCATTCTCTGAAAGTAGAAAGGTCCTGGTCCCAGAACGTGGATGGATAAATACTATTCGGACTGCACTTAATATGACCATGGCCCAACTTGGTGCCAAACTAAATATTACAAGACAAGGTGTAAAAAGAATTGAGGAAAGTGAGGCTAATGGTACGATAACACTCAATTCCTTAAAAGATGTCGCTATGGCCATGGATTTAAATATGGTATATGCACTGGTCCCAAAAAATGGGACCATAGACGATATAATTCAGGAAAAAGCAGATAAACTGGCCCAAAAAATAGTATTACGGACCAATCAAAATATGAAATTAGAGGACCAAGGAATTGGAGATGACAAGATAACCGAAACCATAAAGGAACTTGCTAATGAAATAAAACGAGAAATGAGAAAGTCATTATGGGATTAGAATTCGTTTACAAAGATGGACAAACACCATTAGAAGAAGAAGAGAAGATTGGTCTTAAAATAAAATCAATTACGACTCAAGGAGAACTGGATGAATTTGAGCAACTGAACATTGAAAAAGCAGTCGAATGGACTATTCACACAAATTTGAAATCTGAAAATATTTTGACAGAAAAGTTTATTAAAGACTTACATAAAAAAATGTATGGTGATGTATGGAAATGGGCAGGTGAATTTAGAAGAACTGAAAAAAACATCGGAATTCCATGGACAAAAATTGGACTTGAATTAAAAAATTTATTGGACGACACCAAATATTGGATAGAAAACAAAACCTTTTCACCAGAAGAAATAGCAATTAGATTCAAACACCGAATAGTATCTATTCATTGTTTCCCAAATGGAAATGGAAGACATTCAAGAATGATGGCGGATATAATTATGGAATCAATATTTGGAATTGAAATATTTTCGTGGCATCAGTCTAATATGGTAAAAGCTAACGAAATTAGAAAAGAGTATATTAACACATTGAAGGAAGCTGACAATGGAAATGTTAAACCACTAGTTGAATTTGCAAAAAACTAAAGCCAACAACGTATATAAAAAATAGCGGTTTAATCGCTTAATCGAAACAAAATGAATAAATTAAAGGTTAGTTATAATTCGAAAAGTTAGTGCTTAAATCCGCTACTTTTCATATACTAACCGTTGTAAGTAATGCCGAAAAACCCAGAAATCGAGTGAATAAAACGATATTTGAAATTACCAAAATGGACTGTCCTTCAGAGGAAAATCTAATCCGAATGAAATTGGACGGAATTTCAAGTATTGCGAATTTGGACTTTGACATTCCGAACCGAAAATTGACCGTTTTTCACAGTGGAGAAATTGACCAAATCGAAAAGTCAGTTATCGAACTAAATTTAGGCGGAAAGAAAATCTCGATCGAACAGACAGACCAAACGGAATTTAAAGAAAATGCAAACCAAAAAAAGCTACTTTGGTCTGTACTTGCAATCAACTTTGCCTTTTTCATAATAGAAATGACAACAGGAATTATCTCAAAATCAATGGGACTTGTTGCCGATAGTTTAGATATGCTTGCTGACAGTTTCGTTTACGGAATTAGCTTGTTTGCGGTTGGCGGAACGTTGATAATGAAAAAGCGGATTGCAAAACTTGCTGGATATTTTCAAATAACACTTGCGATTATTGGATTTGTGGAAGTTTTAAGAAGATTTTTCGGAAACGAGAAACTTCCCGATTTTTCTACAATGATTATCGTTTCGATTTTTGCACTTATTGCAAACGGAATTTGTCTTTACATTTTGCAAAAGTCAAAAAGTAAAGAAGATGCTCATATGAAAGCAAGTATGATTTTTACATCAAATGACGTGATTATCAATTTAGGATTAATAATTGCTGGAATTTTGGTAAATTGGTTAAGTTCGAGTAAACCTGATTTGATTATCGGAGCAATCGTTTTTGTTTTGGTAATTCAAGGTGCGTTTCGGATATTGAAATTAAGTAAGTGAATAAAGCACTACTTACAACAATGTAAAAAAATAATAGCGGTTTATTCGCTAAAACGAAAGTAAGTAAATATAAAAAAAGCTCTTTGCTTTACCGAAAGTTTCGTGCTTCAAAATTGCCTATGTTTCTTAGCCTAAACGTTATGAGCAATTTGAACAGAACGATTAAAGAAGACTATGAAAAGGTTGAAAAATCAAACAGAAGCTAACCATCTCACAATAGTTGGATTCCATAAAGTCAACTGAAATCTAAAAATATATATTAAAACAAAAAAAACCTCCAACTAATAAAGGTTGAAGGTTCTACTGTACTCGAGGTGGGAATCGAACCCACACTCCAAAGGAACTGGATTTTGAATCCAGCGCGTCTACCAATTCCGCCACTCGAGCTAATTGAAGGAAAATATGTTCTCCTAAAATTGGAAGGCAAAAGTAGAAAATAATTTGAGAATCTTCCTAAAAAAAAGAAACAATTCACTGTGGCAACTGAAATAAATGTATAAATTTGCAGCTCCTTAATATTAAGGAACTTAGAACTGGAACCAAACCCGCTTTAAGCATGCCATATATACAACCAGAACCTAAAATTTTTGCTTGCACCCAAAGTCAGGCCCTAGCAGAGAAGATCGCTGCCTCTTTTGGTGCCCCAATTGGAAAAGTAATAACGTCTAAATACAGCGATGGAGAATTCCAACCTTCTTTTGAAGAGTCTGTACGTGGGTCGAGGGTTTTTATTGTGGGTTCTACCAATCCGAGTTCTGAGAATTTAATGGAAATGCTGTTGATGTTAGATGCTGCTAAAAGAGCATCGGCCAGGCATATTACGGCAGTGATGCCGTATTTTGGCTGGGCAAGACAAGACAGAAAAGACAAACCTAGAGTGCCTATTGCTGCTAAATTAGTGGCTAAAATGCTAGAGGTTGCTGGAGCCACAAGGATCATTACCATGGATTTACATGCAGACCAGATCCAGGGATTTTTTGAGAAGCCTGTAGATCATCTATTTGGATCTACTTTGTTTTTACCTTATTTGAAAAGTTTAAAACTGGATCATTTGACCATTGCGTCTCCAGATATGGGCGGTTCTAAAAGAGCTTATGCCTACTCTAAAGCTTTGGAGAGCGACGTAGTGATTTGTTATAAGCAGAGAGAGAAAGCCAATGTGATTTCTCATATGGAACTGATTGGAGAAGTGACGGGTAAAAATGTGGTCTTAGTAGACGACATGGTAGACACCGCAGGAACACTGACCAAGGCAGCAGATTTAATGATGGAAAGAGGCGCCTTAAGCGTACGAGCTATTACCACGCATGCCATTCTTTCTGGGAACGCTTACGAGCGTATTGAAAATTCAAAATTAACGGAATTGATCGTGACCGATTCTATTCCACTTAAACAACAAAGCGATAAAATTAGAGTGATTGGTTGTGCAGACCTTTTTGCAGATGTAATGCAAAGAGTACACACCAATACTTCTATTAGCTCAAAGTTTTTAATGTAAGAACGTCCCGAGGGGGACTATTTATTAATAATTAAATTTAGAACATGAAATCTATTACTATTAAAGGATCACAAAGAGAAAGCGTGGGCAAAAAAGCAACAAAGGCCTTGCGTAATGCTGGAATGGTTCCTTGCGTAATTTACGGAGGAGACAAACCAGTACATTTTTCAGCTGCAGAGCTGGCATTTAAACCGTTAATCTATACTCCAAATGCGCACACAGTAACGGTAGATTTAGAAGACGGGACTCAAATTGATGCGGTATTGCAAGACATTCAATTCCACCCTGTTACCGACAAAATCTTACACATAGATTTCTATCAGTTATTCAGCGACAAACCAGTAACCATGAGTATCCCAGTTCAATTAGAAGGAAACTCTCCAGGAGTTAGAAACGGGGGTCGTTTGTTGTTTAGAAAACGTAAGTTAACCATTAAGGCATTGCCTGGAGACTTACCAGATTTCTTCTCAGTAGATATTTCAAAACTTAAAATTGGTGGTACTATTGCAGTATCTTCATTACTGGACGAGAAATATACTTTCTTACAACCTGAAAGCACTGCTATTGTTCAGGTGAAAACATCTAGAACTGCTGTGGCAGAAGATGAAGATGATGAAGAAGGTGAAGAAGGCGCTGAAGGTGCAGACGCACCAGCAGAATCTGCTGCAGAGTAATTCTAAGCAAATCATTTATTTTAAGCATCCCAAACCATCTGGTTTGGGATGCTTTTTTTATTTTTACCCCTACAAACTAGCGTAGCAAATGAAAAAATTCCTAATTGTTGGCCTTGGAAATATAGGCGCTGAATATGCGGAAACCAGACATAATATTGGTTTTAAAGTGGTAGAAGCCCTAGCGCATAAACACGAGCAGTCTTTTGAGACACAAAAATTAGGTGACCTGGCTACGGTTAAAATCAAAGGAAGAAGTTTATTGCTCTTAAAACCAAGTACCTATATGAATCTCAGCGGAAAAGCGGTACTATACTGGATGGAAAAAGAGAAAATTCCTTTGGAAAATGTCTTGGTAGTGACAGATGACATTCACCTGCCCTTTGGGAGCATCCGCCTAAAGGCGAAAGGATCAGATGGGGGTCACAATGGTTTAAAAGACATTCAAGAAAAATTAAACACGGTCCAATACAACCGCTATAGA
>JAQWFV010000133.1 GCA_029238555.1 Flavobacteriaceae bacterium | reverse complement strand
TCTTTTGTTTCTAAAACACTTTCTACAAAAGGATCGAGTTCATGAAATTCTATGGGAGAAATACTCGCTACAACTCCTTGGTGGTTGTTGTGTTGCTTGGCCAATCGGTCTAGCTTTTCTACGGGCACATAAGAAGTGTTTAAACCCTGCTTTCTAATCAGGTTTTCTAGGGCCTTAATCAAGTCTCCTTGTAGTCCTTTTTGGATAAATATCTTATCTAAGGTCTCTTTGGCTTCAATGGCTTCAATAACAGCTCTAATGCCGTATATATACGTTTGTTTCTCCATGATGCAAAAGTAAACAAAAAACCCCCTGCTTTTGGCAAGGGGTTTTTGAATATGTGTATTTTTTATGATTTCCAATCTTTCTATCTTTTTAGGTCATTACTGATTATCTTTGTTTTTTAATCAATTCACTTATGAGAAATCTAATTGTTTATGTACTGATATTCTTAATGTTTTCATGTGCTAAAAATGAAGATGTTGATTTGGTCTCGTTAAAAGTGACCACCGCTGTTAGTCCTGATATTGGAGGCACTATTTTATTTAGTGATAGCCCTCCATATAAAGCAGGACAAACTATCACGATTACTGCAGTAGCAGCACCTAACTATAAATTTTCCCATTGGGAGGGTGGTTTAACTGGCGAGCAGCCCTCTAAATTACTGGCATTAGAGAGTAATATTTCAGCTACAGCTGTTTTTTTACCATTGGAATCTTTTGCAGAAGAAAATGTGGTGGTGTACAATGAGCAAGGGATAGATCAAAGCGGTTATATTTTTATGATGGAAAATGGACAAAAAAATGCGTATTTGGTGAATCACGAGGGTGAAAAGCTTAAAGAGTGGGCTTTTGAAGAACGTTTTGGAAATGATATTGAAATAACCCCTTCTGGTGATTTATTGGCTTGTTTTAAGTCTTCAGACCCTATCATTACTTTTGGCGGTTTTGGTGGTGTTGTTTCTCTCATGGACTACACCGGAAAGGAATTGTGGCGTTATGAGGTGAATACCGAAAATGAAATTGCCCACCATGATGCGACCCAATTGCCCAATGGCCATGTGATAATTATGGTTTGGGAAAGAATCACGGAATCACAACTGGAGGCCGTTGGTCAATTCCCAGGTCATGATATTTTTTTGGAGAAATTAATTGAGGTGAACCCTCAAAATAACGAAATAGTCTGGCAGTGGAGGAGTTGGGATCATATGATACAAAATACAGCAGCTGACAATGATTTATACGGCCAGCTCTCTGAGTTTCCCAATAAAATTGACCTTAATCACAGTGATTTAGAGAACGGGGATTGGATGCATGCCAATGGTATTTTCTATGATCCTGTTACTGATCTAATCTATATGAGCGTTAATTTTTATTCTGAGGTTTGGGTGATTGATCACAGTACTTCTACTGTAGAGGCTGCCAGTAATCAGGGAGGCCAATTTAATAGGGGAGGAGACTTAGTGTACCGGTTTGGAAACCCTACAGTATTTGAAAACACCAATGCGGAACAGTTTCTGTTTAACAATCACCACCCTTCTTTAGTGCCTGTCAATTATCCTGGTTATGGGAATTTTCTAATTTATAATAACGGTAGTAACTTAGAGCAGTCAATTGCCTATGAATTGGTGTTACCCACTTTCTCAATGAATAGTATGCAAAATTATATTGCTCCTGAGATTAAATGGTCTTTTACGAATTCAGACATGTATTTCGATAAAATTTCAGGTCTTCAGAGGCTTCCTAATGGCAATACTTTAATTTGTGAGGGTGATTATGGGTATTGGGAAGTTTCTGCGCAAGGGGAAGTTGTTTGGAAGTATGACGGTTTAGGAAAAAGTTTTTGGAGACCCTATTACTACCTGAAGAATGACCCTAGATTATTGCGTTTAAATATTCAGTAGATTCACAATAATTGATATACCATTATCTTATAGTATTGTATCAAAATTTTATCATAAAAAAAGGCCCGCTTTTGCGGGCCTTTTTAATTGATATGAATTAAATGTTATTGACAAACACTCAATACCTTGGTTCCTCCTGCAGAAGAAGGACCGTCAGATAAAGCAGTTTGTTCTGAAGTACCATCTAATTTCGTATAGGTAATGGTATAAGATGCTTCACTATCCCAAGCACCATTCGTATAAGCAAAAGACATAGTAGAGGCTCCTGCTGGAATGGTAAAAGTATGAGAAGCATTAGATCCTTGAGCAGAAGTAACAGTATAAGATGTTGTAGTTCCGTCTATAGTTACATCTACAGAAGCACCATTCCAACCATCACCATATGAATCTATCATTGCAATGGTGTAAATACCAGCAACTGCACTAGTAGGAATACATTTGATCACGGTGTTGTACTTATAAGGTGAAGAGAAGTAAGATCCTTGTAAAGATCCTGATCCATCTTTATCTGTAAATACCCTACCATCAGTTAACACCAATTCAAGTCTTACAGGCAAAGCGTCTCCACCAGTATATTGGCTTGAGCTCAAACCTAAAGCTGCAACTGCCTCAGATAAAGTAATTCTCACATTTGCTCTTGGTAACCCAAAAGGCCCAGTGGTAAAGTTAGAAGCGGTTAGTGTAGACACTAAAACTTCACTGCCTTTGAATTGTAAATATACATTTACTTTCTCCATAAGACCACCGTTCTCCACATCTTGAACCTCAATATCTACGTCAAACGCAGAGTTTAGGTCATAACTGTTGAACTCTCCACTGTTTAACGATACAGTTCTAATGATGGCTCCATTGGTAGTGCCCTCAAAAACTTTATCAATCGCATTATCAGACTCTTGACAAGCTACCATAAAAATAGCTATCGAGAGTGTCATTAATTTTAATATTCTATTTTTCATGATATTTTTTATTTAAGGTTAGAAGGACCATTTGTATTCCAGAATGGACGCTCGGAAAGATCTGCTCTCTGCGTAACATTTGCATTGGTATTTGCATAGTTTGCAGGGTAGTACATTAACTGAGGGAATACACCTGGCTCCGGCTCAATATTAGGCTGTAGCGTAGAGGGTAATCCTGTCTTTCTGTAAGTGTTGTAAGCATCTATACCGTTACCCCACATAGAGATCCAGTATTCTTGTGCCCATAAATCTGCTTTTCCAGAAGCAGAGGCTGAATCGTAATCTGCTTCTACTAAAGCTACATAAGCGTCTACATCTGCTGCATCTAAAGCGGGTCCTCCAAGAGAATCTGCTTTTTCAATAGATTTCTTAACACCTGCTAAGGTAGAGGCTTTCATTTCTGAAGGATTCATATAAGCATTCATGAAATCCATCCAAGAAGACAACATTACAGGGGTAACACCTTTTCCTGCAAGACCGTCTCCGTTTACTTGACCGTCAAAACTTCTGTCGTCAAAAGTTCCTCCTGCAGGATAAACGCCATGTAGCGTTCTCAAGAAACCATCTGGTGGAATACCATCACTGTTACCGTGATCTCTACCCCAGTATCCGTCACTTAATCCACAGAATACTTCATTACTAGCTAAATAGTGGAAAGGCGCTGTTTGCAAACCACATTCCAGTACTTCTTCGTTGGCTGCTTCCCCTCCAAATCCTGGAGTAGCAGAAACCTGTCTGTAGAAGTAGTAAGCCATTCTAGGATCTTTCGTAGATCCATGCCCTACTTGCATAGTGTTCATTAACCAGTTAGACATGTAAGTCCCACCACCAGTAGCGGTGTAAGATGATCTGTAAGAAGGGTGTCTGGTATCTGGTTGTACTTCGTTAGCACCCCATTGGAACTGAAAGTCATCTGCTTCTGTCTCAATATAATTGGTCACAGCATTAAATGCACTTGCGTTACCAGTGGTGTAGTGAATTTTCTTTTTAATTGAATTTGCTGCTTTGATCCATTTAGCTGTATCTCCGCTGTAAAAGAAATCTACACTAGGTGTTGGACCACCAGCACCTAAGTTAGCAACTGCGTCGTCTAATATAGACAAGGCTGCGGCATAAACAGTATCTCCACTATCTGCATTAGGGGCTAAATTATCTGCGCCCAATAAAGCTTCTGAGTAAGGGATATTACCGAAATGGTCTACTAGAGTTACAAGGGTGTAGGCTTTTAATACTTGTCCCATCCCTTTGTGAGTCGTTAATCCAGCCTCATCTGCTAAGATATTCATTAGACGAATGTCTTCCATCATGCCCTGGTAAGCATTTCTCCAAACTCCATCAAAAGTAGCAGGATTGTATACTTGAGCATAGTTTCTACCTGACAATTGGTTAATTCTCGTCAATGCGGCACTTCTGCTACCCATGGTATTTACCCAGAAAGCAAAATCTACCTGGATACTATTGATAAAGAATGTAGCATCTGCCTGAGCTGGACTCAGTGCATTTGGGTTATCTGTCAGTTCCAGTTCCATGGTCTCACACGAGGTGAAGGAAACCAAACCAATCATAATAACGGCTATTATTTTGTTTATTTTCATGATATAATATTTTTATTATTAGAACGTCAGTTTAAGACTCAATCC
Organism: Flavobacteriaceae bacterium; assembly: GCA_029238555.1. The sequence goes on along the minus strand of JAQWFV010000133.1, from coordinate 7,997 downwards.
GTATCTCTTAGCACTTGGCCCGTTTAGGTAATCAAAACCTCTACCGTTACCTACTCCTGTACCTGCAATGTTTGGATCAAAATTAGCACCGTCTGGTGTATTGTAAGCGTCATACCACAGGTTGAATCCTGAAGCAGTTAAGTCTACACTTCCAAATGGTGTTTTGTCTAACAAACTCTTAGGTAACTTGTAAGTCAAAGATACCTCTGCCAGCCTCCATACTGAAGCGTCGTATACCAACATTTCATCTGGTCCGTAAAGAACATTTGAGAAATAGTAAGTAGAGTTGTTAATCTGTACGGTATTTGGTGAACCGTCTGCTTGAACTCCTGGTAATATGAATGAGTTCGCTCTGTCTGCTGTTTCTTTTAAAACCCCTCTACCTAGTAAAGTAGCTACTGAGTAAGTGAAGATGTCTCCACCGTGAACATGGTTTACTAAGAAACTCATCGATAAGTTTTTATATGAAACTGTATTGCTGATGTTCATCATCCAATCTGGATTGGCGTCTCCAATAATGTTAATACCATTATCTTCTACATAGCTACCCTGAGAGTTTACTAGGAAGTTTCCATTCTCATCTCTGGCAATAGCTGAACCTACAATAGTTCCTAAGTTTTCACCTACTCTAGCTAAGTTACCTCTGTCTGAGAATCCACCGAATACAATCTCGTCTGTATCTTGACCTAAATCTACCACAATTGCTTCATTGGTAGTCCAGTTTACAAAAGTACTCCAATTAAGTCCGTTTGGATTGTTGAACCAGTCCATTCCTAAATCAATTTCAATACCTTTATTCTCTATTTCACCAATATTGGTTTGAGTAGAAGTGTACCCTGTAGAAGGATCCAAAGGTCTTGAGATAATAAGGTCTTTTGTAGTCTTGTTGTAGATAGAAATATCTGCAGATAATTTGCTGTTGAAAAATCTACCTTCAACTCCAAATTCTAATTCTCCAATCAATTCTGGCTTTAAGTTTGGATTTCCTAACTGAGACCCAGAAGTGTTGGAGATAACCATACCACCGCTTTGATCTTGGAAACTCTGTGTGTTTAAACTTAACACAGAAGCAATTGGATAAGCACTTGGGAAGTTGGCAGAAGTACCATAACCCGCTCTTACTTTTAAGTAATTAACCATATCTGATTTTAGACCATCAAACATTGTTGTTGGAATAATAGATACACTAGCAGATGGGTAGGTAATAGAGTTGTTCTCTGTTGATAAGTTAGATACCCAGTCTTTTCTAGCTGCTACGGTTAAGTAGGCCATACTCTTATAATCTATGGCTGCCTGACCGTATAAACCAATAATATTTCTTTTTTCAAAGTATTGGATTTCATCTTGTAACTCAAAGTTAAAGTGTCTTAACACACCGAATACTTGTTGTCCTGTTGAGGCAACACCATTTCTGTCGTAAGTATCCGATCTTGAAGTGGCTCCTAATGTGAAGGTTAGACCCATGTCGTCATTTAATCTGTAATCTCCGTTAATGGCCAAGTTATGGTCAAAAATAGTTTTTACGTTGTTCCATGTGTCATATACTCCATTTTGATTAGAGATTGAACCTGTTTTACCACCCTTGTTAGAGTAGTTAGTGTTGTTTTCGTTGTACACATCAATACCATAACGGTAAGAAGCGTTCAAGTTGTCACTAATTTCATAGTTTAGAGCTGCTCCTCCAAATACCCTGTTTACTTTTTGGATGGTAGCGGCGTTGGCTACAGTCCATAAAGGGTTTTGAATAGAGTTGTTCTGTCTGTAGTAAATAGACTCCCCTGTTACAGGATTTTGGAATGGTAATCCCATTAAATCTACAGATCTTGGTGTGTAAAAAATGTTTGCAAAAATAGAAGCACCATCTCCACCAACATTAGACCCATAACCTGCCGCAACTGGCGGAGATCTAAACTTTGTTCCTGTGTAGTTTAATGTACCGTTTACAGAGAATTTATTACTCAGTTTGGCATTACCACCAAAACTTAGTGTATTTCTAGATAGTTTGTTTCCAGGAGTAAAACCTTCGTCAGTTAAGTTACCGTAGTTTACATTGTAAGAAACTGATCCGTCAGAACTAGCTCCTCTAATGTTTAAGTTGTGGTTGGTTACTTGTCCTTTTTCAAAGAAATTCTCAACAGATCTGTAAGGCTTCCATTCAACCACTGCGTCTGAAGCAATCCCCAAAGCATCTAATACTGCAGGAATTCCTGTAGAAGCAGAAGCGGTTGTAAATGGGTGTCTTAAAAATCCTGGTTGTCCTGAAGTGGTTCCATTAATCGCTGATTGGTTCCCCCATCCGTCTACACCTTCTTGTCTAAAAGAAGGGCCCCAGTTAGAAAAGAACCATCCGAAGTTTTGGTCAAAACCTCCACCGTAATCATTTTGATATTCTGGCATAGAAGCCATTTCATTTACAAAGACAGAAGAGTTTAATGTGATCTCTGTTTTTCTAGGACCACCAGCACCAGCTTTACCAGCTTTAGTAGTGATTAAAATTACACCGTTTCTACCTTGAGTACCGTATAATGTTGAAGCAGCAAGTCCTTTTAATACACTTACACTTTCAATATTGTTTGGATCAATATCTACGAAACGTGAAGAACCATTGTTTCCATCTACGAAGTCTCCTTGGCTGTTAGTCTCCGTAGAAAAAGGAATTCCATCTACAATAAACAACGGCTGGTTGTCTTGTGAGAAAGAGTTCATACCACGAATCATAATAGAAGTACCTGATCCTGATAAACCGGACTGGTTTGTAATGTTTACCCCAGAAGCTTTACCTGCAAGTACCCTACCGATGTCTCCATCTGCACGTTGCTCTAATTGAGACTGATCTACTTCAGATACCGCATAACCTAAGGCTTTTTTCTCACGCTTTATACCTAGGGAAGTAACAATTACTTCATCTAGTTGCTGAGAATCAGTGTCTAGGGTTACATTGATCGTATTTGAAGCCCCTACCACAACTGTTTTGGCTACATAGCCAATAAAGCTGAAAGAAAGAGTTTCTCCTTCATTTGCGAAGATGGTGTAGTTTCCATCAAAATCTGTGGAAACACCATTCGTTGTACCTTGAACAATTACAGTGGCACCTGGAAGAGGAATTCCATCCCCATCAGAAACCGTACCTGAAATTGTCTTTTCTTGTGCGAACAGAAGCTGCACAGCAAACACTAAGGCTAGTGTTAAAATTCCATTTAGTTTTGTTTTCATTGTTAGTTAATTTGAATTAGCAAACGTAAAAATCTTAATTTAATGTTAACTAAACAAATTATTCATGGTTAATTTTCATTAAATCGTATGATTTTAATAAGTGCATTAATAATTTTAGGGTAAACTGCTTTTTTTTTTGATTTATATTCATTTTTTGAACATTCCTTAAATGTTAAATTTTTTACAAAAAAAAGCCCTGCTATTTAGCAAGGCTTTTTGTTGTTTTAGAAATGCAGCTTGTTTATTCATTTTCCAATGCGGCGAAAATATTTTTTAAAACTTCCAGGTCATTCCCTTTCATTTTTAACAATTCCTTGGCCTTACCCTTGTTTTTAAATAGTTTTTTTAAGCTTCCTTTAGAGGTGCTTAAATGTTTTGGAGTGTCTCCATTTACGGAGTAGTAATATACTTCACTGTCTACAAATCTAGGAGGGAAAGAGCGTTCTAAGGAAGTCCTTGCAGGTTGCTGTTTCATAAAGACTTTTGTCTGGTTTAAGAACACCTTATAAGTATCACCCTCAAAAATAGATTGTAAATAACCTATCTCTGGTTGTCCAGAAGACTTGCTTATATAAGGTAAGAGTTTAAAGGTTACCCCTTCAATTTCGCAAAACACCTCTTTTGTTTTTAATAAAATTTGTTCTGAGGCGTATTGGTAAGGTGAAGTGGCCATTTCTAACTCATCTGAATAGGCATTGTGTCTAATATAGATTTGTTTTCCATCTTCAAACCTTCCTCCATAATAGACTTTAGCTAATTTAAACTCCTCTTTAAAATAAGGGCTACCATTAATGTCTTTTGCGGTAAGGATCTTCTTAGGTCTACTGGTTAGATTGGTGAAAAAATCTATCGCGGCTTGATCTGTCTGACCCCATGCAAGCCCTTGAGGGGCTGGTCCTGTAGTTTTAGCACTTAAACTTTGTCCGTTGGCGCTTAATACACCTGTAAAAAGCAGGATGGCTAAATAGTAAATTTGTGTTGTTTTCATCTTTAATTTATTGGCCTATAAAATTACTGTATTTTATTTAATTAGCACTTTTTTTATTTTATAATCATCGGGGCATCGGCTGGAGGCTAGAAATCTATTTTATACCTTATTATATATACTATTGAAAAATACGAGTTATTTTTAAATGGCATAAATCGTTGATTTTGAGAAAAAAATATCAAATTTTTTTAAAGCGCCATTTGATTATCAATAATTAATTCCTACATTTGCCAGCCCTTAAAAAGGGGTAATAGTTATTTATATACATTATATATGCCAACAATTTCACAATTAGTACGAACAGGAAGAGCCACAATTACTAAGAAGAGTAAATCGGCTGCTTTGGAATCGTGTCCTCAAAGAAGAGGGGTATGTACGCGTGTTTACACCACTACACCTAAGAAACCAAACTCTGCAATGCGTAAAGTAGCAAGGGTAAGGTTAACAAACGGTAAAGAGGTCAATGCCTACATCCCTGGAGAAGGTCACAATTTACAAGAGCACTCGATAGTATTAGTAAGGGGCGGAAGGGTTAAAGATTTGCCAGGAGTTAGGTATCACATTGTAAGGGGCGCCTTAGACACCGCTGGTGTTGCAGGAAGAACACAACGTAGATCTAAATACGGAGCGAAAAGACCTAAGAAAGCGTAAGACAGTTTAAAGAGAAATCATGAGAAAAAAACAGGCCAAAAAAAGACCTTTATTACCGGATCCTAAATTTAACGATCAGTTGGTAACCCGTTTCGTCAATATGATGATGTGGGATGGTAAGAAATCCATTGCCTTTAAAGTATTTTACGACGCTATTGCGATTGTGGAAGAAAAAAAGACTGATGAAGAAAAAGCTGCACTAGAAGTGTGGAAAGACGCCCTTTCTAACATCATGCCTCACGTAGAGGTTAGGTCTAGAAGAGTTGGTGGAGCCACTTTCCAGATTCCTATGCAAATCCGTCCAGACCGTAAAATTTCTACGGCTATTAAATGGATGATTAGTTATGCGCGTAAAAGAAACGAAAAATCAATGGCCCAACGTTTGGCGTCTGAGATTTTAGCTGCTGCCAAAGAAGAAGGTGCTGCTGTTAAAAAGCGTGTAGATACTCATAAAATGGCAGAAGCCAATAAAGCATTCTCTCACTTTAGATTCTAATCAACCATGGCAAGAGATTTAAAATATACAAGAAATATTGGAATTGCAGCGCATATTGACGCTGGTAAAACCACCACCACTGAACGTATTCTTTTCTACACAGGGGTGAGTCATAAAATAGGTGAGGTGCACGATGGTGCGGCTACTATGGACTGGATGGAGCAAGAGCAAGAGCGTGGTATTACCATTACTTCTGCTGCAACCACTTGTTCTTGGAATTTTCCTACTGAAAACGGAGCTACTTTACCAGAGACACTACCTTATCACTTTAATATTATTGATACTCCAGGTCACGTAGATTTTACCGTAGAGGTGAATCGTTCTTTACGTGTATTGGATGGGTTGGTGTTTTTGTTTTCTGCAGTAGATGGTGTTGAGCCTCAATCTGAGACCAACTGGCGTTTGGAAGACAACTATAAAGTGCCACGTATTGGATTTGTAAACAAAATGGACCGTCAGGGATCTAATTTCCTTATGGTTTGTAAGCAAGTTCGCGAGATGTTAAAGTCTAATGCGGTCCCTATTGTATTACCTATTGGTGATGAGGCAGACTTTAGAGGTGTAGTAGATTTAGTAACCAATCGTGCTATTATCTGGCATGAAGACAATATGGGGGCTACTTTTGATGAAGTGCCTATTCCTGAGGATATGGTTGCTGAAGTTAAACAATACAGAGCAGAATTAATAGAAGCTGTTGCAGAATACGATGAGACTTTAATGGAGAAATTCTTCGAAGATGAAGATTCTATTACAGTAGAAGAAGTAAATGCAGCTTTAAGAGCGGCAGTAATGGATATGAGTATTATCCCTATGATCTGTGGTTCTTCATTTAAAAATAAAGGAGTTCAATTTTTGCTAGATGCTGTTTGTAGGTATTTGCCTTCTCCTTTAGATAAAGATGCTATTGTGGGTACTAACCCTGACACGGACCTTCCTATTACTAGAAAGCCAGATGTTAAGGAGCCTTTTGCTGCTTTGGCCTTTAAAATTGCTACGGATCCTTTTGTAGGACGTTTGGCATTCTTTAGAGCCTATTCTGGAAGACTAGATGCAGGTTCTTATGTGTTAAACAACCGTTCTGGTAACAAGGAACGTATCTCTAGAATTTACCAAATGCACGCTAACAAGCAAAATGCCATTGATTTTATTGAGGCAGGAGATATTGGAGCAGCAGTTGGATTTAAAGATATTAAGACAGGAGATACCTTGTCTGCTGAAAAATCACCAATTATTTTGGAGAGTATGGACTTCCCAGATCCAGTTATTGGTATTGCTGTGGAGCCTAAAACAAAAGCAGATGTAGATAAATTGGGTATGGCTTTGGCTAAATTGGCTGAAGAAGATCCAACCTTCCAAGTGAAAACAGATGAGGCTTCTGGCCAAACCATTATCTCTGGAATGGGTGAGTTGCACTTAGATATTATTTGTGACCGTTTAAAAAGAGAATTTAAGGTAGACGTTAATCAAGGACAACCTCAGGTGGAGTACAAAGAAGCTTTTACAGCTGCTGCAGACCACAGAGAGGTGTACAAGAAGCAGTCTGGTGGTAGAGGTAAATTCGCAGACATTGTGTTTACGATTGAGCCAGCACCGGAAGCTAAGGCGGGTCTTGAGTTTGAGAACAAAATTAAAGGAGGTAATGTTCCTAAGGAATTTATTCCTGCGATAGAAAAAGGTTTTAAAGAAGCTATGAAAAACGGTCCTTTGGCTGGTTTCGAAATGGATTCTATGAAAGTGACTATCAAGGATGGTTCTTTCCACCCGGTGGATTCAGATGCACTATCTTTTGAATTGGCAGCTAAAATGGGTTACAAAGCGGCAGCAAAAGCAGCACGTGCAGTAATTCTTGAGCCAATTATGAAACTAGAAGTATTGACTCCTGAAGAAAACATGGGAGATATTGTAGGAGATTTAAACAGACGTAGAGGACAGGTGACTAACATGGACGACAGAGCTGGGGCTAAAGTGATTAAAGCTACGGTGCCACTTTCTGAGATGTTCGGTTATGTAACAGCACTTAGAACTATGTCTTCTGGTAGAGCCACTTCTACTATGGAATTTGACCACTACGAAGAGACTCCTTCTAATATTTCAGAAGAAGTAATCAAAAAAGCTAAAGGTATAACTGCATAATTAAGTACGATGAGCCAAAAAATTAGAATTAAACTTAAATCCTACGACTTTAACTTGGTAGACAAGTCTGCTGAGAAGATCGTAAAGACGGTAAAGTCTACTGGTGCAGTAGTTACTGGCCCAATACCTTTGCCAACTCATAAGAAAATATTCACAGTTTTGCGTAGCCCGCACGTGAATAAAAAATCTAGAGAGCAGTTTCAATTGAGTTCTTACAAAAGACTCCTTGATATTTACTCTTCATCTTCTAAGACCATTGACGCTCTAATGAAATTAGAGTTGCCTTCTGGAGTAGAAGTTGAGATTAAAGTGTGATAATTGGCCTTAGGCCAATAACACGGAGTTTTTATCTCCATTACATGTCCTGCGCTTCGAGCAAGGGAAAAACGGAAAAAAATAATCAGGGTTGAATTATTTTTGACCCTGTTTTTTTAGGGATGCGTCCCAAAAATAGATTGAATATAAATTAATTAAATACTAATAATTATGTCTGGGTTAATAGGAAGAAAGATTGGC
>JAQWFV010000094.1 GCA_029238555.1 Flavobacteriaceae bacterium | reverse complement strand
GGAGAATCAAAAATATAGAGGTTTTCTGAAATCTGATTCTTGATGTTTAACACTTTCCCAATAAAGCGTTTCAATTTAATTCCTGAAATATCTAATTTACCTTTTAATTCAAGGGACTTAGTGTACTTATTGGTCTCTGCCAATAACTGATCGGTAATTTCTAAATACTGATCCAGCGCTACGGACTGTGAGGTGTTTAGCATAACCAATCGAATGGCTTCTGGATCAAAGTGAGCCAGTGCCACCTTGTCAAAGGCTACTTTTTGCTCCCCTTCAGACACATATACTCGAATGGTTTCCTTTAAATCCTGTTCTTGCCATGGCGTGGCCTCAGGGTTGAGCTGTTCTATAAGCGCATTAATTTCTTGGGTACTGTGGTTAAAAAAGGCCACTACACCGTATTGGAAGACATAGACAAATTTTTCTGTGCCATTGGACAAGAAAAGTTCATCAGAATCCGTAAATAATATAGGCAATGCCAGCTTTTGCTTGCACTGTCTAATATTAAAACTAGGGGCTATCTGAAGGGCTATTACGGGATACATAATTAGTCTTCTGTGTCCTCTTCTAAGTCAATATCTGGAATAGCATCTGGATCATTGTCGTCAAAATCCTCATAGTCATCTTCGTCGTAATTGGCCATAGTCTTTTCTAACTTGGCACTAATTTTCACCAGATATTTAGTGTCTTCCGTAGACACCTCTACTGCTTGAATAGTCTCCCCAGAAGCATTTTTAAAGCTTATAATATTCAGGTCGTCATACCCATCTGGATACTTCTCTACCAAAAGCTTTAACACCTCTGGAGTCAATTTTTTGAAATCTACAATAACGCGTTTTAATGGCTGTTGCATGGCTATAAATCTAAAAGGTAAGCAAAAATTAATGGTGCAACTATGGTAGCATCACTTTCTATAATATACTTTGGTGTGTCTATGTCTAACTTACCCCAAGTAATTTTCTCGTTGGGAACGGCGCCTGAATAAGAGCCATAACTTGTGGTAGAGTCACTAATCTGACAGAAATAACTCCAAAAAGGCGTGTCTGTACGCTCCATATCTTGGTAGAGCATTGGCACCACACAAATAGGGAAGTCTCCTGCAATTCCTCCGCCAATTTGGAAGAAACCAATACCGTTTTCAGAATGATCCGTATACCAATCTGCTAAAAAAGTCATATACTCAATACCAGACTTTACGGTACTGGCTTTTAATTCGCCTTTAAGCACATAAGAGGCAAAAATATTTCCCATAGTACTGTCTTCCCAACCTGGGCAAACAATAGGCAAATTCTTTTCTGCAGCTGCATACATCCATGAATCTTTTAAATCAATTTCATAATATTCTTCCAAAACTCCGGAGAGGAGCATTTTATACATAAATTCATGAGGAAAATAACGCTCCCCTGCTTCTTCTGCATCCTTCCATATTTTGTAAATATGTTTCTGAAGCCTTCTAAAAGCCTCCTCCTCTGGGATACAAGTATCGGTAACCCTATTGAGGCCTTTTTCGAGTAAATCCCATTCTTGTTGAGGGGTTAAATCCCTGTAGTTAGGCACACGCTCATAATGGGAATGGGCCACTAAATTCATAATGTCTTCTTCTAAATTTGCTCCGGTACAAGAAATAATTTGAACCTTGTCTCGGCGGATCATTTCAGAAAAAATCTTTCCTAATTCTGCGGTGCTCATTGCACCAGCTAAAGACACCAACATTTTAGCACCACTGGCTAATTGCGCTTCATATCCCTTCGCAGCGTCTACTAATGCAGCTGCATTAAAATGCAAATAATACTTTTCTATAAAATTTGAAATAGCTCCTTTACTCATCGCTGTCTTGAAATTTAGTGAGGTTATTTTTTTTAGCGTGTTCAACATCAAAAGTATTGTCATATGGATCACTCGCCAAGACCTCCATGAATTTATAACTTAACATCTTATAATACAACTTAGCCGCTAAAAATTCTGACGGCTTGCTACTGCTATTAGGGCAGAGCTCAACAATGTCAAAGCCTACTACATTTTTCTCTGCAAAAACTTCTTTTAAAAATGCCAGTGTTTCATACCACAACAAACCGCCTGGCTCAGGAGTTCCAGTTGCTGGAAGGATAGAAGGATCAAATGCATCTAGGTCTAAGGTAATAAATACATTGTCTGTCATGAGCTCTAAAGCCTTGTCAGACCAATATTCGTCCTGTACCATATCATGGGCAAAAAATGTTTTCTCAGGATCCATAAAAGAGTTTTCTATCTGATCCATAGAGCGAATACCCACCTGAATTAAATTGGTGGTTTGGCTTGCCTCATGAACGGCACATGCATGGTTGCAGCTAGTGCCCTCATAAGAAGCTCTTAAGTCTGCATGAGCGTCTATATGGAGTACCGTTAAATTTTCAAAGCTCTCGTTAAAAGCCCTTATGGTACCTATTGAAATAGAATGCTCTCCTCCAAAAAGGGTCACAAATTTATTCTTCTTTATATAGGACTTTGTAATTTTATGAACTGCCTCTACCATTGCCTCAGGGGTGCTGTTCTCCAATACCGGATCTGCTAAAAACACCCCTTGTTGGTACACCTCGGTGGCCGTTTCAATATCGTATAATTCCATATTTTCAGAGGCAGCTAAAAAAGCTTCAGGCCCTTTATCTGCTCCTTTTCCCCAAGTACTCGTGCCGTCGTAGGGCACAGGAATTAACACTACTTTAGCTGTTTCTAACTGGGCAAACTCATCTGGAATGCCAGCGTAATTATTCTTGCTCATACCCTAAAATTTTAAGCATCTCAGATGCTTCTTGTTGCTGTGAAAATAATGAAGTGGTTAAATTACCCGCGGCGTCTTTTTGAATTAAAACATGCTTTGGGGTAGGAATTAAACAATGCTGTAAACCTCCAAAGCCTCCTATAGACTCTTGGTAAGCACCTGTATTAAAGAAACCAATATAAAGGGGTTTATCTTTCTTGAATTTTGGAAGATAAATAGCATTCATATGCTGTTCAGAATTGTAATAATCGTCACTGTCACAAGTAAGCCCTCCTAAAAGTACCCGCTCGTACTCATCCTGCCACCTGTTAATAGGCAACATAATAAAACGCTTGTTTATAGCCCAAGTATCTGGAAGTGTAGTAATAAAAGAAGAGTCTATCATATTCCATTTCTCTCTGTCATTCTGCTGCTTCTGGTACAATACTTGATATATTGCTCCTCCACTCTCTCCAACTGTAAAACTTCCAAACTCAGTGAAAATATGAGGTACAGGAACATCTGCTTCTGCACAAATAGCGTTAATCTGGTTTAAGATCTCTTCTATCATATAGGCGTAGTCGTATTCAAAGGCTAAGGAGTTTTTAATCGGAAAACCACCGCCAATATTGAGACTATCCAAGCTTGGGCATATTTTTTTAAGTCTTACATACACCTTTAAACACTTACTTAATTCGTTCCAGTAATAGGCATTGTCTCTTATACCTGTATTGATGAAAAAGTGAAGCATTTTTAACGCTACATGTTCATGTCCCTTAATCTGATCTTCATAAAATGGCACAATGTTTCGGTACCCAATTCCCAATCTTGAGGTGTAAAACTCAAACTTTGGCTCTTCTTCAGAAGCTATTCTAATACCAATTTTATAATCGCCATTTATTTTTTCTGACAACAGAGAAATCTCTTCGTAATTGTCAATGATAGGAATACAATTCTCATGACCTGAATTAATAAGCCTGGCGATGTTTTCTACATATTGGGCCCTTTTAAAGCCGTTGCAAATTACAAAAGTATCTGGCTTTATTTTGCCCGCTTCTTTAAGAGACTCTACTATATTAATGTCAAAAGCAGAAGATGTTTCAATATGAATGTCGTTGCTTAGTGCTTCTTCTAAAACATGTTTAAAATGCGAACTTTTGGTGCAGTAACAATAATGGTACTTCCCTTTGTAGTCATTTTTTTTAATCGCATTGTCGAACCATCCTTTAGCCCGTTGGATGTTTTCAGATATTTTGGGTAAATAAGTGAATTTTAATGGGGTCCCATATTGGGCCACCAATTTTTCTAATTCAATACCGTGAAAACGTAAATTTTCATCTTCTAAAGTGAATTCTTCTTGTGGAAAATAATAACTCTGGTGTATTAGATCTATATATTTAATATTCATTATTGCAAATTAAAAATTAAAGAAAGGCCAAGAAT
>JAQWFV010000087.1 GCA_029238555.1 Flavobacteriaceae bacterium | reverse complement strand
CACCAATACAGGTATATTCAGAGCGGCAGCAGATCAGTTGGCTTTTAGCACAAAAGGGCAAGAAAAAATGAGGCTCACTAAGGAAGGTCATTTGGCTATTGGAATATCTGCTACAAACTCCTTTTTAGAGGTCAATGGGGCACTTTCATTAAAAATCACTCAAAGCCACACGCAAACCTCTACATTAAATGAAAACCACCATACCGTCCTTTTGTATGAGGAAGTACAAACTATTGTTCTTCCTATAGCCTCAGAGAATAAAGGCCGGGTGTACTGCTTAAAAAACTTGAGCGGTCATGATGTTTACACAGAACTCCCTTTTATAGGATTAAGTTACGGCACTATGACTGAAAATATAATTCCCCAAGGCGTTACTTGGATTCAAAGCGACGGAGAACATTGGCAACAAATCAGGTAAATTCTGGCAGCAAATTAGGTGAGTTCTGGCAACAAATTAGGCAAATGACGGACTCAATATCTACAACTACATATAAAAAAATATAGTAAATTCTACAAATGTCACTGAGAAAATACATTTCAAAACCGACTATACTACTGGTATTTGGCAGCTTTATTTTCAGTAAATTTTTAAGATCCCAAGAGCTTACTGTAATTCACGAATCAGTAAGTATTGGCTCCCTGAATCCCTTTGCTGTATTTGGCAGAAGACTAATCATTAGAAAATATGCTAACGATATTCATAGCATTCACTTTTCAGGACTTAAAAAGCAAACCCTTGATTTAGTGTACGCTCAAGACATTCAAAATCTTTTCATTCACAAGCCCAAAGGGATAGAAATCCTAGGTAGGTTGCACCTGAGTAATGCACTAATTTTAAATGGCCCTATAATGGTAAGTGACCAAAAAGAGAGCCTTCTTGAACTTGGAGCAGACGCCCGGATACAAAACATCCTACCCCCTAATCTAATTCAGGGTTGGGTTGGGATCACAGGCAAACATGAATTTATTTTTCCCATTGGTTCAGATAAAGAATTTATGCCATTAGGGGTAAATATTGCAGAACCAATAGACCATATTTCTCCTGCCCTAAGCCTTCAAATAAAGACTACCGCAGGGCAAGCCAACCAGAAATTCGGGAATACTTACAGTACTCAAAACTATCTCTCAAGGGCTGGAATTTCCGAGATGGATACCAATCACTATTGGGAAGTTCAATCTGAAGCTGCCCAATACGTTCAAATTGAATGGCCTAGTGAACAATCATTTTATACTGACCTAAACGTACAACACAAAGGAATAGCAGCCTGGAACAAAAACTACCAGAACTGGCAAATACTCCCCCTAGAAATAAAAACAGGGGCAAATTCAGTTGACACACAAACTACTGCAAATACAAGATTCCATAATTCCTTAAAAACACTTCCTTTTAGAGTAGGTAATTTCTCTAAATGGGTGCTATGCGATTGCTATTTATACGATGCAGAATACAAGGCTTTGGGTAATTTTATCCTTACTTTAAATGGGGACCCAATTAATAGTGAACTCAATTTAACCCAATATCCAAAAAATAGGCTGGTTAATTTTCAGTTGTATGACCGCTATGGTGTAATGCTGTTTAAATTAAAATCAATAGATCTAAAATCATTGAAAGATCGTATTAAAAACGACACATACTATACAGGCACTTATTTTTATATAGTACATTTAAAGGCACCTAAGCAAATAGAACAAGGCTATATATATTTAATTAAACAGTAGATGAGATTAGACATTAAGGTCATAAATGCCACGCAAACCTATCCAGTGAGGCATCCTGAACTCAGAGAGGGGAAACCCATTGAAAGTTGTGCATTTGAGGGAGATCTCCTTGAGAGCACCATTCACTTGGGAGCATACTTAAATTTTGAGTTAGTTGGAGTAGCCAGTTTTATGAAACAACCTACTTATTTTCCGACTAAAAACGATGCTTCTATGATACAACACAAAAATAACACGCCTAGTCAACTTTGTGAAATGCAACTCAGGGGCATGGCTGTTTTAAAAAACCACCACAAAAAAGGAATTGGTGCTGCTATACTCAGTTATGGAGAGCAAAAACTAAAAGAGATTGGTTATCATGGTATTTGGATGAATGCAAGAATAAAAGCTGTGGGTTTTTATGAAAAGTTAGGCTATGATATTCATGGAGATACATTTGAAATTCAAGGAGTGGGGGTTCATTTTAAAATGAGTAAAAAAATTCACAAATAGGCTGCCCTATTAGGTATTAGTGGTTAATTTTACACTTTAAACGAAATAAGATGAACAAGAAGACACTTTTAATGATTCTAGATGGTTGGGGGAAATCTCCAGACCCTAGTATCTCCGCCATAGATCAGGCCAATACACCCTATATAGACCAATTGTATAAAGACTATCCAAACGCCAACCTCAGAACAGATGGAATGCATGTAGGATTGCCTGAAGGCCAAATGGGAAATTCGGAAGTAGGACATATGAACCTAGGTGCTGGAAGAATTGTTTATCAGGATTTGGCTAAGATTAACTTGGCCATTAAGGAAAATACCCTCAAAGACCAAAAAGCGATCAAAGAAGCCTTTGCATTTGCCATAGAAAACAATAAGCCCATTCATTTTTTGGGTTTACTATCTGACGGAGGCGTTCACAGTCACACTAGTCATTTACGCGGTCTTATTTTAGCGGCAAAAGAGGCGGGTGTTCAGGAGAGTTATGTACATGCTTTTACAGATGGAAGAGATGTAGATCCCAAAAGTGGTAGCGCTTATACCAAAGCACTTATAGATTTTTGCAAAGATACCCCAACCAAACTTGCGAGCCTAATAGGTAGGTATTACGCTATGGACAGAGATAATAGATGGGAACGAGTTAAAAAAGCATACGATTTACTGGTTCACGGGGCTGGCGCAAAAACAACTGATATGGTAGCTGCCATAGAATCGAGTTATACAGCAGAGGTGACCGATGAATTCTTAGCACCAATTATCAATGAAAATGCAGGGCCAAATAGCGCCATAAAAGAAGGTGACGTGGTCTTGTTCTTTAATTTTAGAACAGATAGAGGTAGAGAACTCACCCAGGCCTTAAACCAACAAGACTTTCATGAGCAAAACATGAATGCAATAGATTTATACTATGTTACTATGACCAATTATGACGCTTCTTTTAAAGGCGTTCATGTCATTTTTGATAAAGATAATATTGAAGAAACTTTGGGCGAGGTAGTCGCTAATGCAGCTAAGAAGCAAATTAGGATTGCAGAGACAGAAAAATACCCCCATGTCACTTTTTTCTTCAACGGCGGGAGAGAGACTCCTTTCGAAGGAGAAACGAGGTTATTATGCCCATCTCCTAAAGTAGCTACTTATGACTTACAGCCAGAGATGAGTGCCTATGATATTAGAGATGCCATTGTTCCTGAATTAGAAAAGTCAAGTGCAGATTTTATTTGTTTAAATTTTGCCAATCCAGATATGGTAGGACATACTGGAGACATGCAAGCAGCTATAAAAGCATGTGAAGTAGTAGACAGCTGTGCGCAAACTGTCATTGAAGCTGCTAAAAAACAAGACTATTCTGTCTTGGTCATTGCAGATCATGGTAACTGTGATACCATGAGAAATCCTGATGGATCACCAAATACTGCACACACCACCAATCCAGTTCCATTCATACTGGTAGACCGAGACATTAAAAAAGTATCTAATGGTGTTTTAGGAGATATTGCACCCACCATACTGGCGCTCATGGGTATTCCACAACCGGCAGTCATGACAGGAAAAAGTCTTCTATAACCATCTTTAAAACAGGAGGAATGATCAAAATAAAAACAGCAGAAGAAATTGAACTCATGAGAGAGAGTGCCCTAATTGTTTCTAAAACATTGGGCATGTTAGCCAAAGAGGTTAAACCAGGAGTGAGTACATTGACCTTAGATGCTTTGGCTGAAACTTTCATCAGAGACCACGGGGCTATTCCTGGTTTTTTAGGATTATACGACTTTCCAAACACGCTTTGTATGAGCCCTAATGCACAAGTAGTACACGGCATCCCTAACAGCAAGCCCTTAGAAGAAGGAGATATTATTTCCATTGACTGTGGTGCTCTAAAAAATGGTTTTTACGGAGACCATGCCTATACTTTTGAAGTAGGCAGTGTTTCTCCAGAAATTAAAAAATTATTAGAGGTAACTAAAGCTTCTTTATACAAAGGGATAGAAGCATTTAAGGCGGGTAACCGCGTTGGAGATGTAGGTTTTGCCATACAAGAATTCACAGAGAAACACGGCTACGGTGTAGTCCGTGAATTGGTAGGACACGGACTTGGAACCAGTATGCATGAGGATCCAGAAATGCCCAACTACGGAAGAAGGGGGAGAGGAAAAAAATTCATAGAAGGTATGGTAGTAGCCATTGAACCTATGACCAATATGGGTACCCATAGAATTAACCAACTCAAAGATGGCTGGACCATCTTAACGGCAGACGGAAAACCTTCCGCACATTTCGAACACAATGTAGCCCTTGTTAATGGGAAACCTGAGTTACTTTCTACCTTTGATTATATCTATGAGGCTTTGGGCATTACTTCTGACGAAGAAGCAGCTTTTAGAGCGGCTAAATAAAGCACCAAGATGAGTGGCACACTTTTTACCTGGATTCTCAATAAATTCCCAAGGCCTTTTTTAATAAAAGCCAGCTATTGGGCCAGGCCTTTTTTAGCCTTATATCTTAGGGGAAAAAACATCACGGACCCCATTGATGGGAAATCTTATAAACGCTTTTTACCTTATGGTTATGGCGTCTCCAGACCAGGAGTTTTAGCCCCAGGGACTTTGTCCCTGGAAAGACACAGGTTACTGTGGCTCTTTTTAAAAGCAGAAACCAATTTGTTCACTATTGCTCAGTCTGTTTTACATATGGCACCGGAGCAAGCGTTTTATAAGCGTTTTAAAAAGCTAAAACACCTCAAGTACACTACTGCAGACCTCTACTCTCCCCTTGCTATGGTGAAAGCAGATATCTGTAACTTACCTTTTAAAGATGGGGAATTTAGTGTGGTGCTTTGTAACCATGTTTTAGAACACATAGAAGACCACCAAAAAGCCCTTTCAGAACTCTACAGGGTGATGAAACCTGGGGGTTGGGGAATATTTCAAGTTCCACAGGATCTTAAAAGAGCCACCACCTTTGAAGACAATAACATTAAAGACCCCAAAGAAAGAGCCGCTATTTTTGGTCAATACGACCATGTAAGGGTCTATGGAAGAGACTATGGAGACTTTTTAACTGCAGCAGGATTTGAGTTCGAGGCCATAGACTACACCAGGGTATTGGGTCCCGAAAAAGTAGCACAATACGGCTTAGCCGCAGGAGAGATTATTCCGCTTGTTCGTAAACCACTTGTTTAAAACCCTCACTCATATACTGATCGAGCGCTCCCTCTGCATTTACATAGACCAAATAGACGTCAATACCCTCAAGACTTGCTGCGAGAGCAATGGCCTTTTCATAACCCATAGCCATAAATGCCGTGGCATAACCGTCTGCTAAAGCACAATTTGGCGCCAATACACTAGCAGCGAGCGTAGCACTGTTCTCTGAATAGCCTGTCAAAGGGTTAATGGTGTGTACGAATTTTTCTCCAGTTTCAGGATCTACCCTAAATTTTCTATAATTCCCAGAAGAGGCCAGCGCCCTGTCTTCCAATTGAACCAATACAATAGGATTATTTCGGTCTTCATTTTTAGGATGGTCTATACCCACAAGCCATTGCTTTTCAGAAATGGTATTGCGTCCTTTAGCCACCAACTCACCCCCCAATTCAATGAGATAATTAGTCACACCCAAACGTTCTAAGACTAAAGCTATTCTATCTAAGGTATAGCCTTTAGCAATGGCATTGAAGTCAAAATAGATGGCTGGATCACTTTTCTCAATTTTTCCAGAGGGCAACAAGGATACCTTAGAAAACCCCACATAAGCCATAAGGCTGTCTACCCGATTTGGAGTCATTTCCAAAGCCTCTTCTGGTCCAAAACCCCAAGCGTTCACCAACGGACCTACAGTAGGGTCAAAATACCCCTCAGTCGCTTTAAAGATTTGCTCAGAATATTGAAACACTTCTCTAAACATAGGTTCAACAGTCACAGATGTGTCGCCCCTATTAATGCTAGAAATGTCTGAATCTGGCCAATAAGTAGACATGGACTGGTTCACAACTTGCAACAGAGAGTCCATAGCAGCACTAGTGAGTAAGGGGGTTTTACTGATATAACTTATACCATAAGTAGTCCCTAAGGCGTCTCCCCGCAATATTTGCTTCTCAGGGGTCTTTGGACCACTATTACAAGCAGCAAATAATAAAAATATTCCTAATAACACATTACTATTTCTCATCAGATACTGGAATTAGGCCCGCATAAGTAACCGTATAAGGGGCGTTTAAATACAAAGGTAAGCTAGGGTCTTCTATATTGTGCAAACCTACCCCTGCATAATAAGTGCTCGCTTCAAATTTGTCTGCATGGGCTTTCATTTTAATAGCGGTCTCTGAATCCATTTCATGAGGATTGTCTGGATACACCACCGCACGAACCAAAATAAAATGAAGTGTTTTGTCTTTCAAACAAACAAATTGAGGATGTTTCTTCAATTCACTGTTCACGGCCATGAATTCATAGCCATCTTCTTCTAGTGACTTACCCACGATATTCATGGCTAAGTTGTGGAGTTCTTGTGGCGTTAAAGGAGTCATATAGGAGTATTTAGGATATAAAAAAAGCCGATACGAGTATCGGCTTTTTAAGAGGTTTACCCTCCAAAATCATCAAAGCGAATGTGCTCGTCTGGGATACCATAGTCTTCTCCCATTTTCTGGACCGCTTGGTTCATGAGTGGGGGTCCACAAAAGTACAATTCAATATCTTCTGGAGATTCGTGTTTACTCAAGTATTGGTCAATCACACAATTGTGAATAAAACCAACAAAACCGTCTCCTTGAGCATCTACATCTTCTTTTACTTTCCAATTGTCTTCTTCCATTGGCTCTGAAAGGGCCATATAGAATTTGAAGTTTGGAAATTCTGCCTCTAATTTCTTAAAGTGATCTATGTAGAATAATTCTCTCTTAGAACGACCTCCATACCAGTAAGTCACCTTTCTATTGGTCTTTAATGTTTTGAATAAGTGGTATAAGTGCGAACGCATAGGGGCCATTCCAGCTCCACCACCTACATAAAGCATCTCAGAATCTGATTCGTTAATAAAGAATTCACCGTAAGGTCCAGAGATCACAACGTCGTCTCCAGGCTTTAAACCAAAGATGTAAGATGAAGCCACACCAGGGTTTACGTCCATCCATCCGTTTTTAGCCCTATCCCATGGCGGGGTAGCTATACGAACATTCAACATAATCTCTCTTCCCTCTGCAGGGAAGGAAGCCATTGAGTAGGCTCTTTCTACTAACTCGGGGTTTTTCATGACTAGTGGCCACAAGTTAAACTTATCCCACTCCGCTTGGAATTTATCTGGAGCGTCGTGCTCTTCAGGGTGTGCCGTAATATCTATGTCTGCATATTTTACTTCACAAGCAGGAATTTCAATCTGAATATAGCCTCCAGCTTTGTAGTTCATGTCTTCTGGAATCTCTACTACGAACTCTTTAATAAAAGAAGCTACATTGTAGTTTCTAACCACTTTTCCTGGCCATTTTTTAATTCCAAAAACTTCTTCTGGAATGCTAATATCCATATCTTGTTTCACCTTCACTTGGCAAGCCAAACGGGCTCCTGCATTGAGTTCTCTTTTAGAGAAATGAGGTGTTTCTGTTGGAAGGGCTTCCCCTCCTCCAGAATTCACATGACACTCACACTGAATACAAGTTCCTCCTCCTCCACATGCAGAAGGCAAGAATACTTTCTGGTTTCCTAAGGTAGACAACAAAGTGCCTCCAGAAGCCACTTCAATCTTCTTTTCACCATTAATGGTGATGGTTACAGGACCAGAAGGAGATAATTTTTCTTTTGTAAATAACAATACACTAACCAAAAGCAATAAGAGTACTAAAAAAGCTATTACTGTAATGGTAATGGTTCCTATGGTAGAAGTCGCTAATATCATGCTTATTCGTTTATTTGGTTATCAGTAGCAGGACTGTCTTCCTGGACTGTTTCATTTTCATTTTGGCTAAGGTCTTGCTGAGCGGCATCGGCCGTAAGGCCAGACACTTCTTGAGTAGGTGCTACAGCAACCACTTCTTCTTGTGGCACTGCTTCATCTCCTCCAGTGAGCATTCCTCCGAAACTCATAAAACCAATGGCCATAAGACCAGTGATAATAAATGTGATTCCAAGACCTCTCAGTGGAGCAGGTACGTTTGAATACCTGATTTTCTCTCTAATGGCTGCAATGGCTAAGATGGCTAAAAACCAACCTATTCCAGAAGACAAGCCATAGTTAAAGGCCAATCCAAGGGTTTGAATATCTCTAGATTGCATAAACAAAGAGCCTCCTAAAATGGCACAGTTTACCGCAATTAGAGGCAAGAAAATACCCAAAGAGTTATACAAAGATGGACTGAATTTCTCTACCACTATCTCCACCAATTGAACCATAGTTGCTATGGTTGCGATGAATAATATAAAAGATAAAAAGCTCAAATTATAATCTGCGTATTCAGGACCTAACCAGGCCAAAGCACCGTCTCTTAAAAGGTACTGATCCAATAACCAGTTCATGGGAACCGTTACGGCTAATACAAATATTACGGCTGCACCAAGTCCTACTGCTGTAGTCACTTTTTTGGATACCGCCAGGTAAGAACACATTCCGAGGAATGTGGCAAATACCATATTGTCTATAAAGATGGACTTAAAAAATAATTCTATGTGTTCTAACATGATCTAGTCTGTGTATTTGTTAGTTTTCTTCGATTAATGCTGGGTTTCTGGAACGTTGTACCCAAATAATAAGTCCTACAACAATAAGAGCCATTGGAGACAATAACATAAAACCGTTGTTCTCATATCCAAATGCGTATAATCCTGTTTTTTCAATAGGATCTCCCAATACTTTTATTCCTAGTAGTGTTCCTGAACCCAAAAGTTCTCTAAAAAATCCAATGACTACAAGGATAAATCCGTAACCCGCAGCATTTCCTATACCGTCTAAAAAGGATCTTTTGGGACCATTTGCCAAAGCGAATGCTTCAAAACGTCCCATAATAATACAGTTGGTAATAATCAATCCAACGAATACAGAAAGTGTTTTACTCAACTCGTAAGCAAAAGCCTTTAGTACTTGATCTACCACAATTACAAGGGTAGCTACTACGACCAATTGAACAATAATTCTGATTTTAGATGGAATGATGTTTCTCATTAATGAGATCACTACATTTCCCATACCCATTACAAACAGCACCGATACGGCCATTACGATGGACGCTTCTAATTCTGCGGTGATGGCCAAAGCAGAGCAAATTCCCAGAACCTGAATGGTGATTGGGTTGTTGTCTGCTAGTGGATCTAAAATTAAAGCGGCGTCTTTTTTTGAAAGAATTCCCATGTTGTATTAATTAGATGCTATGGTTTGTAAAAAAGGTTTGTAAAGCGCAACACTTTGCTTGATCATGGCAGAAACACCATCACCTGTAATAGTTGCTCCAGCAAGAGCGTCTACCTCGTTGTCGTCTTTAGTTTCATTGGTAGGGTCATTGTTTCCTTTGGCCACGGTAATACCCACATAATTGTCATTATTCAGGATAGACTCTCCAATAAAGTCATCCATAAAATAACGCTGCTTAATATTAGCGCCCAATCCAGGAGTCTCTCCTTTATGGTCAAAGTAAACGCCCTGAACAATCATATTCTTGTCTACTGCGACAAAGCCCCAGATAGCGTCCCAAAGCCCTTTACCCCTCATAGGGATAATGTAAAACTCCTTATTGTCTTTTTCACCAATAAAAACAGGTAACTTTCTCGTTTTGCCTGCCTTTGCATTGGTTTCTTCTTTTTTAAGATCTATTAAGTAAGCATTCGGGTCTTTGGTAATTTTATCTCCCTCAAGAATGATTTGCTCTTTAATGTAAGTATTAAAAGCCTCTGCCACTTTATCTGTACCAATAAAAGAGACAGATCCAGCACCTTCATTCTCATTAACACCCATCGCATAAAGAATGTTTTGCTGTTTCTCTAAACGCTCATTCTCACTGATTTTGGCGCTAAGCGCCGATGCCATAAAGGCCAATAATGCCCCTACAATTACTACCATCACAGCAGCAAAAGCAATCGTGTATGTATTTTTCTCTGTGTTTATAGCCATGACTAAACTGTTTCTACATTTAAGGTTTTAGCAACACTATTTTTAGCGCGCTTTAAACGTTTTTTAATATTTCCTTGAACTACGTAATGGTCAATCGTAGGGGCAAATACATTCATTAAAAGAATGGCTAAAAACACCCCTTCTGGATAAGCAGGGTTAAATACCCTAATCAATACAGATATAAATCCAATGAAAAAACCGTAGTACCATTTCCCTTTGTTGGTTTGAGAACCCGTTACAGGATCAGTGGCCATGTATACTATACCAAAAGCTAAACCTCCTACAATTAAATGTTGCCAGAAAGCAAAACTCATGAGTCCATAAAATTTACTACTCTCTGTGATCCATCCTGCGTCTACTACACCGTTAAAAATTAATCCCATAGATAAGGCACCTAAAACAGCACTGAGCATAATTCTCCAGCTAGCTATTTTAGTGAACACTAAAAATAAGCCCCCAAGTAGAATTAGAAAGGTAGAGGTTTCACCTACTGAACCTGGTATAAAACCAAAAAACATATCAGAGATAGAATACGAGTATTCTGCACCCCTTCCTTGAGCCAAGTAACCCAGGATGGTTTCCCCTGAAATGGCATCTGGTGTTCCGGCTCTTTCTACGGCTTGGTGAACCCATACTTTGTCTCCACTCATCCAAGTAGGATAAGCAAAGAATAAGAAAGCTCTGATGGTTAGTGCTGGATTTAAAATATTCATTCCAGTACCTCCAAAGACTTCTTTTCCAATCACAACACCAAATATCACAGCAACGGCTAACATCCATAATGGCGTGTCTACAGGTACAATTAGTGGCACTAACATTCCAGTAACCAAATACCCCTCTTCTACTTCGTGGCCTTTTATCACAGCAAAAACAAACTCTACTGCCAAACCTACTCCGTAAGAAACTACCACCAAAGGAAGAATCGTTAAGGCACCCATCCAGAAATTGTCAAAGGTGAGGAAGTTTCCCAAAATATCTAGGGTTCTTGGGGTTCCATTAGCTGCGTCAATTGCTGAATAATGTTGGTAACCTGCATTGAACATTCCAAAAAGCAACACAGGAATAAGAGCCGTAATGACCGTATTCATGGTTCTCTTTAAATCATCTGCTACCCTAACATGACCACCAGAATGGGTTGTTTCATTAGGGGTGTACAAGAAAGTGTGCAATGCATTAAAAGCAGGAGCAACCTTCTTCCCTTTTAATTGCTCTTTAATTTCGTGTAATTTGTTCTTAAAGCTCATATTAACCTATTTCTTTTTGTAAAAAGTCTAATCC
>JAQWFV010000078.1 GCA_029238555.1 Flavobacteriaceae bacterium | reverse complement strand
GGAGACAAAGAGCAAGAAATGACTCGTTACACTAGGCTTAGTGAGCTAAAATTTGAGCGTCAGACCTATGGATCCTTTAAGTTTGTTCCTTTATTAGAAAATAAGAATTAGTAAACTAATCCAATCCTAATAGCAGTATTTACCTCTTGTTTGTGTAATGATTTGAAAAAGTCTACCCGCAGTATTTTAGTCTTTCCAACTCCAATATTTCCAAGACCAATAGCTAATTCTTGGTAAGGGTTTCTCCCTTGAGTATAAAGTGTCTTGAAGGACACTATAGTATGAAAATCCAGTGTTTTTAAAAGGGGTATTTTTTGCCATACCTCCCCCTTGAAATTATGCTCTAAATGCCCTTGAAGGTAGTTTCCATTTGTGCTGAACTCATAATATGGTAATAGGCCAAACACCTCTAAGTATGCTCCCCTCATTACAGATGTTTCATTACCATTAAAATGTTTTAGATCTGTAAAAGGTAGTGCTGAGTTTTTAATAAAACCACCTAATTGCACAAAACTTTTGAATTGCCCTAAGTCACCAAACACAATCAATTGTTTGTGCTGTAACGACCAATGAGTATAGGGTTTATATATTTTTCGAATATTATTAGCGCTACTTTCATTGATGTGAAGTAACTCAGGATTATTCAAAGGGACGCTACTTTTTATAGCTATGCTAAGGTGACTAAAATAGGTGTTAGAGGTTTTTTCTCTTCCGAATTGAACCACAAGCTCATGTTCAATTTGACTAATGGAATTAAACCCTCCATAAGAAATGCCAGATGGAGATATTTGATTCATCTCCTTTTCTAGCGGTCTATTAGGGTGAAATAAATAAGTGTTTGGACTATTGTAAGCGGCTGAATTCTCCACTAAACTAAGATTGTTTTTTAGCTTAAAATTAAATTGTTTTTTTCCGGAGTAAAAATGGGAGAGCACAAAAAAACGAGAGTCGTATAATTTGGCGTAATTATTTAGGAAGAATAAATTATTAATACTGTTCGCCCTAGGAACAATAGCAGGAGATTGATTGAATTGCCGCAATTCATTCCCAGCTTGTAAAGTTAAAGTGTGTTGGGGGTTAAAGTCCTTTCTCAGGGCTAAAGTTGGTCTGAATACTCGATCATAAAACCCATAATTCAATGTTGCTTTTAAAAAAGCATGAGGGTTTATTTTAAAATTTGCGATTAAACTGGCTTCAAATCCTTGAACGCGATTAAAGTTTATCTGTGGGAATATAGGACTCAGATAAAACTTTTTATTACTTCTATCTGGAAATGGTTTTTCCCAAGCATATCCTAAAGCCCAGTTTTGAAATGGTGTTCTGGGGCCTAAACTATCAAATGGGGTGGAAGGTAGAGCGGCACTATAACTATATTTCCATTGGTATTGTGGGGCTAATGTTTTGGCTATTTTTTGGCCATAGCCTTTTAAATTAAAGGCACAAAAAAAACAGAAAATAGAAAGTCTGAGATGAACTAAATAAATTTTTGATAAGGAATTAAGCTTTGATAAGAAATTAAGCATTGAAATTTTTCTTAATTCTAGCCAGGTCTTTCTTTGTATCTCTTTCTTTGATCGCCTCTCTTTTGTCGTAAAGTTTTTTCCCTTTAGCTAGGGCAATATTTAGTTTAGCCAAACCTTTATCTGTAAGGTAAAGCTGAAGGGGAACAATAGTTAGGCCAGAGTTTTTAACTTCTTTATGTAATTTGATTAATTCTCTTTTTTGAAGTAGGAGTTTTCTCAATGCCTTCGGCTTATGGTTGTAATGTGTTCCATGACTGTATTCCTCCACTTGCATATTGACAATAAACAACTCACCACGATCGTTAAATTCACAAAAACTCTCGGTAATATTGGCTTTCCCCAGTCGAATAGATTTAATTTCAGTACCACCAAGAACAATACCAGCATTGTATTGATCTAGGAGTTCGTATTCAAATCTGGCTCTTTTATTTCTAATATTAATCTTAGGTTGCATAGGGGCAAAAATACATTTAAGTAGCTTAATCTACATGGTATTGTACTGCGATTTTCTCTGTATCGCTATAACGCACTAAAAATACACTGCCATTGTCTGAATCTGATAGATCTCCATGTTTTTTCTCTCCCAAAAAAGCATTGACAAATGCAGGTGTTGTATTGCTATGTCCCACAATCAAGATGGTATGTCCTTTGTGCTTATCTACAAAAGGAGTTGGGTCTAATTTTCTAGGATCATAGGAAATTACTTCCAGTCCTTTTTGCTTTGCAATTGGGACAGCTGTTTCTTGTGTCCTGTGGTAGTTTGTACTGTAAATTGCATCTATAGGAACATCTTTAAAAAAACGGGCCCATTTCTCAGCCCTTTGCATCCCTTGTTCTGTTAGGTGAGGGTTTCTTTCATTGGGATTGGATCGATCTTTTTCTGCATGCCTAATAAAATAGACATTGATGGCTTGTTCGCTTTTTTCCTGAGCGCTTAGGCTTGTAAAATTACATAGAGAAATGAGCAACAAGGAAAATAGGCTAATGTATTTTTTCATTTTAAAAGTTTTTGACAAGTTTAATTTCTCTTATGATTAATTGATCTAAATACATTACGGTATTGGTAAGGTATTTATAATCTCCAGTGATACTAGACATACTTACTGCACCCTGAAGCATGGTGATTAGTTGTTTTGAAAATTGAGCGGGTAATACCCTCACATGAATAATTTCACTGTCAATACCATTGGTGAGTACCTTAGTGACCATTTTTTCTAGTGATTTAATGGTCTCTTTCACAGCATCGGATAAAGCATTGTTGTTTTCTAGTGCGTCTACACCGATATTAAGAATTGGGCATCCGCCAATAGGCGTTGTGAATTGTCGGTAATTTTTATAAAAATTGGTAAAAGAACTTAATTTTTCTAATGGATGCGTCTTTGATTGAATGACTTTTTCTAATTGAAGGATTAAATTATGACTGTTGTATTGATAGGCAGCAAGTGCTAAGGATTCTTTATTGATGAAATTTCCATAAATAGCTCCCTTGGTCAGTCCAGTAGCCTCAGTGATGTGGAAAAGACTTGTTGCTGCATAGCCGTGTTTATTAAATAATGGAGCCACCTTTTCTATGATAAACTGCTTGGTTCTGTCTGCTTTTGTAGGCATTATTATTTTTTTATAAATATAAAAAAAAGGCCATCAAGATGGCCTTTTTTTCTAATAATAGCATCAATCAAATTTAATTTATAGGAACTTTTTCTGGAGACCTAAATACAATTTCACCCTCAAAACTATCAATTAATACCACACTGTCAGTTTGTATTTCACCGGCTAACATCGCTTTAGAAAGTTTGTTTAGCACTTCTTTTTGAATCACTCTTTTAAGTGGTCTAGCGCCGTATTGAGGATCATAGCCCTTTAAAGCAAGTGTTGTTATACCCTCGGGACTAATATCAATTGTAATTTGCTTTTTGCTTAACTGTTTTTGTAATTGTTTCATTTGAATTCCCACTATATCTTTAATGTGGTCTTGTGTAAGGGGACTAAACATGACTATGTCGTCTATTCTATTTAGAAATTCAGGCTTAACTTGTTTTTTTAAGGCATTTAAAACACCTTCTTTGGCACGTTCAGTAGCCTTTTCTATGTCTGTTTCATGATCAAAAGCATCTTGAATAAAACTGCTTCCAATATTACTAGTCATTATAATGATCGCATTTTTAAAATCGGCCACCCTTCCTTTATTGTCTGTTAACCTGCCTTCATCTAATAGTTGAAGAAGTATATTAAAAGTATCTGGATGGGCTTTTTCAATTTCATCCAATAACACCACTGAGTAAGGTTTTCTTCTAATAGCCTCTGTTAACTGCCCGCCTTCTTCGTATCCTACATATCCTGGAGGGGCTCCTACCAACCTACTAACGGCATGTTTTTCTTGATACTCACTCATGTCTATTCGGGTCATTGCATTGGGATCATTGAATAAGAACTGGGCCAATGTTTTGGCTAATTCAGTTTTTCCTACCCCTGTAGTTCCTAGAAATAAAAATGATCCTAAGGGTTTGTCAGTGTCTTGGAGACCTGCTTTACTTCTTCGAATAGCGTCAGATACAGCAACAATAGCTTCATGCTGCCCTACGACGTTTTTGTGTAGTTCAGCTTCTAAATTCAGCAATTTCTCTACTTCTGTCTGTAGCATTTTAGTTACAGGTATTCCAGTCCATTTAGACACTACCTCTGCAATATCTTCGCTAGTAACTTCTTCTTTAATCAAGTTGTCTTCATTGTTTTGATTACTCAATTTTTCTTGAAGTACGACTAGTTGATCTTCTAAAGTTTTGGTTTGACCATACCTAATTTCAGCTACTTTGGCAAAATCTCCATTTCGCTCTGCACGTTCCCCTTCTAGTTTTAAATCTTCCAGTGATTGTTTGATTTTTTGGATCGCTTCAATCTCGTTTTTCTCTGCTTCCCATTTAGTAAATATCTCATTCCTTGACTCCTTTAGATTGGCCAAATCCATTTCTAAAGTTTTCACCGCCTCTTTGCTTTTTTCTCTTCTAATGGCGGCTAATTCAATCTCTAATTGAAGTACTTTTCGGTCTAATTGATCCAATTCTTCCGGTTTAGAATTAATTTCCATTCTGAGTTTAGAAGCTGCCTCATCCATTAAATCAATGGCCTTATCTGGTAAAAATCTATTGGTAATATAACGTTGAGACAATTGAACCGCACTGATGATTGCTTCATCTTTAATTTGCACTTTATGGTGGGCTTCATATTTGTCTTTTATACCTCTCAAAATAGAGATAGCACTCTCTGTGTTAGGCTCGTCTACCAGTACTTTTTGAAACCTTCTTTCAAGGGCTTTGTCTTTTTCAAAGTATTTTTGAAATTCATCTAAAGTAGTTGCGCCTATAGCCCTGAGCTCTCCTCTGGCCAATGCGGGCTTTAATATATTGGCTGCATCCATAGCACCATCTCCGCCTCCTGCACCAACGAGGGTATGAATTTCATCTATGAATAGCAATACTTCTCCGCTGGCGTCTGTAACCTCCTTTATCACAGATTTAAGTCGCTCTTCAAATTCTCCTTTGTATTTGGCTCCAGCAATTAGGGAACCCATATCTAAGGCATATAAGGTTTTTCCTTTTAAATTCTCTGGAACATCGCCTTGTACAATCCTATGTGCTAAACCTTCTGCAATAGCTGTTTTACCTACACCAGGTTCCCCTACGAGCATGGGGTTGTTTTTTGTTCTTCTGGATAAAATTTGTAAGACCCTTCTAATCTCTTCGTCTCTTCCAATTACAGGGTCTAATTTCCCACTTTCTGCGAGTGCATTTAAATTTTTAGCATATTTTTCAAGCGCATTATAAGTGGCTTCTGCGTCATTGGAAGCTACTTTATTTCCTTTTCTCAGTTCTTGAATGGCTGCGGTTAAATTTTTTGAACTACCGCCCTGGTCTTTTAAGACTTGAGCCATTTGATTCTTTGTATTGAAAATGGCTAAAAATATATGTTCCAAGGTCACATAGTCGTCATTCATTTTTTTTGATTCCTGAATGGCTTGTTGTAATACTGTGCTCGCTTCTCTTGACCAACCAATTTCCGCTCCTTGTACAGTGGCTTTTTGAACCAACATTTGATCCAATATCTGCTGTAGCAT
>JAQWFV010000014.1 GCA_029238555.1 Flavobacteriaceae bacterium | reverse complement strand
AATTTTTGACACTGAAACCACCGGCTTACCCAAGAGATGGAATGCTCCTGTAACAGACACAGACAATTGGCCTCGCTGTATACAGATTGCCTGGCAATTACACGACGCTATGGGAAACCTCTTGGAACACCAAGATTACTTAGTGGCACCAGATGGTTTTGACGTTCCTTTTGAAGCAGAACAGATTCATGGAATTTCTACTGCACTGGCTCAAGATCAAGGATTACCTCTGTTGGAGGTCTTGGAGCGTTTTACAGCAGCCTTAGAGAAGTGCCATTTTGTGGTGGGGCAGAATGTAGGTTTTGACCTCAATATTATGGGGGCGGAATTCCACAGAGCAGGAATTGAAAACCTACTCACTCAAAAACCTGTTTTAGATACTTGTACGGAGCAGACCGCTATGATGTGTCAAATCCCTGGAGGGAGGGGAGGCAAGTTTAAATTACCTACACTCACAGAATTGCATCAGCATTTATTTGGCGAACCTTTTGGAGAGGCACACAACGCTACAGCAGACGTCGAGGCTACTAGCCGTTGCTTTTTGGAATTACTGCGTTTAAAGCATTACCCTTTGGACAAGCTGGGTGCTCCGGCAGACTATTACAACCAGTTTCAAGAAGCGAATGCTGAGTCTATTGCCGGTATTGGTTTAAAGCATGTGAACTTAAAAGAGGCATCGGCGGCGCTGCAAGCGCACGCCCAACCAGAAATATCGGCGCCTACCAAACAAGATATTAAAGAAAATTTAGCCCAGTTAGAAGACACTGCTTTTGTGCACCTGCACAACCATTCCCAGTTTTCAGTCTTGCAGTCTACCATGAGTGTAAAGGATTTGGTGGCTCAGGCAGCCAAACAAAATATGCCGGCGGTGGCTCTAACGGACCATGCCAATTTAATGGGGGCTTTCCACTTTGTAAAAGAGGTGAAAGGGCATAACACCAGAATAAAACAGGCCCACAAGGAGGCAGAAGAAGCGGGAACTCCTAAAGAGGGGAGTATCATGACCCCTATTGTGGGTTGTGAATTTTTTGTTTGTGAAGACCACACCAACAAAAATGTAAAAGATTACGGTTACCAGATGGTCTTTTTGGCCAAAAATAAAAAGGGGTACCATAATTTGGCCAAACTGTCTTCAATAGCATATACCAAAGGCTTCTATTATGTGCCCAGAATAGATAAAGCGCTAGTAGAACAATATAAAGAAGACTTGATTGTGCTCTCTGGAAATATGTATGGAGAGGTGGCTGCTAAAATTCTCAATACAGGAGAAACTCAGGCAGAGGAGGCCCTTTTATGGTGGAAAGATACCTTTGGTCCAGACTTTTATGTGGAGCTTATGCGCCACAGTCAGGAAGATGAAGACCGAGTAAACCAGGTATTGGTGCCTATGGCCCAAAAACATGGAGTGTCTTTGGTGGCCTCTAACAATACTTATTATGCAGACCAGAAAGACGCAGAGGCCCATGATATTTTACTCTGTGTAAAAGATGGAGAAAAGCAAGCCACTCCTATAGGAAGGGGTAGGGGCTACCGATACGGTTTGCCCAATCAGGAGTATTACTTTAAGTCTGCAGCGGAAATGAAATCCCTGTTTTCAGACCTTCCTGAGGCCATTGAAAACACCCATAAAATTGCCGGCCAGATTGAGCCTTTTGAACTGGCGAGGGAGGTGTTATTGCCTGCTTTCGAGATTCCAGCCGAGTTTAAGGTGGCAGAAGATTTGGAAGATGGAGGAAAACGCGGGGAAAATGCGTATTTGCGCCACATTACCTATCAAGGGGCAGAAAAACGTTACGGAGAAATAACTCCTGAGATTGAAGAGCGTTTGGATTTTGAACTAGATACTATTCGAAATTCCGGCTACCCAGGTTATTTCCTCATTGTAGAAGATTTTATTAGAGAAGCGCGTAATATGGACGTGTCTGTAGGCCCTGGAAGGGGTTCTGCAGCGGGTTCTGTAGTGGCTTACTGTCTTTGGATTACCAATATAGATCCTTTAAAGTACGATTTACTTTTTGAGCGTTTCTTAAATCCAGACAGGGTGTCTATGCCCGATATTGATATTGATTTTGACGACGAAGGCCGGGGTCGTGTCATGGATTATGTGATTAAAAAATACGGTTCCAACCAGGTGGCTCAAATCATTACCTATGGTACCATGGCGGCCAAGTCTTCTATTAGAGATACGGCCAGGGTATTGGATTTACCCCTCAACGAGGCAGACAGGATTGCTAAATTACTGCCCAATATGTCTAAACTCGCTAAGATTTTTAGCTATACTGAGGCGGAACTCAAGAAAAACTTTAAGGCAGAAGACTTAGATAAGGTCAACGAGCTACTCAATATTGCAGACGGTCCAGACCTGGAGGCTCAGACCTTGAATATGGCACGTATATTAGAGGGATCACTTAGGAATACAGGTATTCATGCTTGTGGGGTAATTATTACCCCTGGAGATATTACCAATTATGTGCCTGTGGCTACGGCCAAAGATTCTGATTTGTATGTGACCCAGTTCGACAACTCCGTGGTAGAAGACGCTGGACTCTTAAAAATGGACTTTTTGGGTCTAAAAACACTGACCTTAATTAAGGATACTGTTAAAATTGTCAAGGCCAAGCACGACATACAACTGGTACCGGACGACTTTCCTCTGGACGACGCCAAGACCTACGAACTCTTCCAACGCGGAGACACCGTTGGGGTATTCCAATACGAATCTGTGGGCATGCAAAAGCACCTCAAGGATTTAAAACCTACTGTTTTTGACGACCTCATTGCCATGAACGCGCTCTACAGACCAGGACCAATGGAGTATATTCCTAGTTTTATTGGTCGTAAACACGGCGATGAGGAAATTACCTATGACCTTCCTGAAATGGAAGAATACCTCAAAGAAACCTACGGAATTACCGTGTACCAAGAGCAGGTAATGCTCTTGTCTCAAAAGCTTGCCGGTTTCTCTAAGGGGGAGGCAGACGTATTGAGAAAAGCCATGGGTAAAAAAATCTTTGCCCTACTAGAAAAATTGAAGCCCCAATTTTTAGGAGGAGGCGAAAAATTAGGCCACCCTACGGAGGTTCTAGAGAAAATATGGAAAGACTGGGAAGCCTTTGCTTCGTATGCCTTTAACAAGAGTCACTCTACCTGTTACGCCTATATTGCCTATCAGACGGCTTATTTGAAAGCGCATTACCCCGCGGAATACATGGCGGCGGTACTGTCTAATAATATGAACGACATTAAGCAGGTCACCTTCTTCATGGAAGAGTGTAAGCGTATGGGGCTCCAAGTATTGGGCCCAGATGTGAATGAATCTTTTTACAAATTTGCCGTGAACCAAGCAGGAGCGGTTCGTTTTGGAATGGGCGCTATTAAAGGAGTGGGCCGTGGCGCAGTAGAGACTATTGTGGCCCAACGAAAGGAGAACGGCCCTTATAGGTCTGTCTTTGACCTGGCCAAACGTATAGACCTGAGGGCCGCCAACAAAAAGGCTTTTGAAAACTTGGCCCTTGCTGGAGGTTTTGACTCTTTTGGAGGGGTTCACAGGGCCCAGTATTTTCACCCTTTGGGCGATGCCGGTACCTTTCTCGAAAAAGTCATTCGCTACGGTGCCAGATACCAAGAAAATGAAAACTCTGCCCAGGTGAGTTTGTTTGGGGAATCTAGTGATATTCAAATCCCTGAACCAGAGGTGCCACCCTGTCCTGAGTGGGGAACCATGGAGAAGTTAAAGCAAGAAAAAGAAGTGGTGGGAATTTATATTTCAGGCCACCCTTTAGACGACTATAAAACAGAGATCAATACCTACGCCAACGCTAATGTGTCTTTCTTTAATGACTTGCCTTCCTATGTCAATAGAGAGTTGGCTTTTGCTGGTGTGGTCTCTGAGGTGCAGCATAGGATTTCTAAAAATGGAAAGGGCTGGGCGGCCTTTACCGTAGAAGATTATGCAGACTCCTATGAGTTTAGGATCTTTGGAGAAGACTATTTAAAGTACCGACATTTCTTGATTGTAAATTCTTTTATCTTTTGTAAGGCCCTTGTAAAAGAGGGATGGACCAATAAAGAGACCGGCAAACAAGGCGAGCCTCGTTTGCAGTACAACGGTTTTTATATGCTGCAAGAAATTTTAGAGTCCTTTACTAAGAAGCTCACCCTAAAGTTGCGGGTAGATCATTTGGAAGAAGCCCAGATTAGCGGAATTAAAGAAATTATTCAAAGCCATCCTGGAGACTTACCGCTCCATTTTAGCCTCTATGAGATGGAGGACAGTATTAAAGTAGATTTTGTCTCTCGTAGTCAGAAAATAGGTGTAAATACAGCCCTTCTAGAAGCCTTAGAAGCGGCAGACGTTCATTTCAGTCTAAATTAATATAAGGCTTCTTTATAGTAGGATAAGAAAAGGCATGAGCCAGAGGGAAAAATGGTAAAATAAATATGTAAATTTGTAGACAATTAAAAACATATAATCATGGCATTAGAAATAACAGATGCTACTTTTGAAGAAGTAGTTTTAAAAAGTGACAAGCCAGTTGTGGTAGATTTTTGGGCAGCTTGGTGTGGACCTTGTAGAATGGTAGGACCTATCATTGATGAGGTAAGTGATGAATACGAGGGTAAAGCTGTCGTAGGAAAGGTAGACGTAGACGCTAACCAAGAGTTTGCAGCTAAGTACGGTGTTCGTAACATTCCAACTATTTTAGTATTTAAAGGCGGTGAGATTGTGAGCAGACAAGTAGGAGTGTCTCCTAAGCAGGTGTACACAGATGCCATTGATGCAGCTATGTAATTCATTGGTTTTGAAACCCATATAAAAAAAAGGCCGTTGCTACCGCAATGGCCTTTTTTTATGGCTACTATTTTAAACTAAAAATAAATTACTTTTTTATGTTTTTTTGTTTGCACAATTAAATAAGCGGTGTATATTTGCAACCGCTAACGCGAGGTCTGGTAGTTCAGTTGGTTAGAATACCTGCCTGTCACGCAGGGGGTCGCGAGTTCGAGTCTCGTCCAGACCGCAGAAGCCAAAGCCGATTCATTTATGAGTCGGCTTTTTTGTTTCCTAT
>JAQWFV010000047.1 GCA_029238555.1 Flavobacteriaceae bacterium | reverse complement strand
TGCAAACAAAAAAAGTTAAGTGCAAGACTTAACTTTTTTGTGACCGGGCTGGGGCTCGAACCCAGGACCCTCTCCTTAAAAGGGAGATGCTCTACCAACTGAGCTACCAGGTCATTAACTAACTTTATTGCTGTTAGCGGGTGCAAATATACTATCAATAATTAATTTTCCAAGGCTAATTACATATAATTTTTTGTTTTTTTTAAAAGGGTACTGCTATACAGTCAATTAGGCTTTGAAAAAGAATGTGTTTTTTTTATTAAATGCTTTTGTATGTGACTTTTTGGTGTAAAACCTTTGAAGAAAATGTAACTTTGTATCTGTAGAATTAAACAAAATATGAAAGTTGTATTGGTAGGGTATATGGGAAGTGGGAAAACAACCACTGGGAGACTTTTAGCTGAAAGTTTAGCCATTCCTTTTATAGATTTAGATCACTATATCTCTGAAAATCACGAGATGTCCGTTACAGATCTGTTTAAAACTAAGGGGGCGGTTTTTTTTAGAAAGGCAGAGCGAGAAGCCCTTATTCATCTTGGAAATTCTGAGGACTCATTTGTTTTGTCTACAGGAGGGGGAACCCCTTGTTTTGGCGACAATATGGAAAAGATGAAAGCTTTTTCCAATAGCGTTGTGGTGTATTTAAAGCTTTCTATACCAGAGTTAGTGACTCGTCTAGAAGATGAAATGGATCAAAGACCGCTAATTGCAGGTTTAGATAAAGCGCAATTGCCGGAGTTTTTGGGAAAACACCTATTTGAAAGGGCACCTTTTTATGAACAAGCGCATTTAGTTGTCCCTGCACTTGGTCAAGCACCCAATGAAATTTCACAAAAAATCCTTAGTAAAATAACACCGCTATAGGAAACCTTACTAAAATAATGTAGCCATAGGTGGTCTTAGAAAATAAAATAGCTACAGGAAGCCTAAGCAGGATAAAGGAGTTATAGCTTAGTTAAAAAAGATTACTTCAAATACACTGCGTCATTGTCCTTTTCGAATCTTACCTCAATGTGTTCATGTAATGAAGTGGAAAGTGAAATCCCTTTAAAATCTGCTTTTACTGGGTATTTCTTATGATTTCTATTGACTAAAACAGCTGTTTTAATTTGTTTTAGAGGCACTTGAAGAAAATGATGTACCCCATAAATCAAGGTGCTTCCTGAATTTAAAACATCGTCTACTAATACCACTGATTTATTTTCATAATCACTTTTATCAATAGAGGTACTTACACCCTTAAGTGGGTTTTTCTTATCCATGTTTAATTCACAAAGTAAAATAGTAGCGTCGGTGATTTCTTGAAGAACACGACTAATTTTTTTCGCAAATTCAAGTCCAGTACCTATAATACCTGCCACTACAATTTCTTTCTCATTTACATTAGATTCATAGATTTGATATGCAATTCTCTGAATTTTATGGGCAATCTCTTGGTGTGTTAATATTTGATGTGACATGATTTAAATGTTTAAGCTTGTTTTTGAGATCTATTTTCAAATATAAAGAAGAGTTCTTTCTCTGCTCTAGGTTTTATTGAATTTTGGGCAGTTTCCATAAAATTTATGAGAAAATAAGGGTCAAATAAATCCAAATACTCTTCTATGCTTCCTCCAAATGGAGGTCCCTGATCAGTTAAAGGAAAATTAAAAAACAGGCCAGTTAAAATACCTTTTGGCTTTAGTAATTCATGCATTTTTAGGACGTACATTTCTCTGGAGCTAGGTGGTATGGCGCAAAAAAACGTTTGTTCAAAAATAATATCAAATGCCTCTTTTTTAAAATTAAAGAAGTCTTCACAATGCAAGTGATGGCTCGGGAAATCTGGGCACTTACGGGCAATTTCTGCTAAAGGTTTTTTAGCAATATCCAATACATGAACATTTGTATACCCTTTTTGGTGAAGATAAATGGCTTCATGTCCCAAGCCAGCACCAGGGATTAAGATGCTTAAATCTTTTTGTTCCGGATATTGAAAAGCCAATTGGTCTATGGCAAATTTCATTGGAGGAGAAATACCTCCAATATCCCAACCAGTCTCCTCTTTGTTGTATCTCTCCTCCCAATAGGATTGGCTTAAGTCTTGATTTGTATCCATAGTATGCTGTATTCTTATTCCCAATCGGTGTTTTCTTCATTCTCTTGGGCGTAGTCTGATAGGTCTCTTCTCTCTTTCTTTGTGGGTCTTCCAGTCCCACTTTTCCTATAGTGTTCTTGAGCCAGTGCGGCTACTTTATGTTGTTCTAATGCCTCCAATGGGGTGGTGTCCTTACGGTACATGTCCACCAATTTAGCACCCAACCTACTAGTAGGTATATCTAGTACAGTACATTGAAAATTAATCTGATTTTTTCGAATGAGCAGTTTATCCATAGGATAAACTTCCCTGGAAGGCTTGGCAATTTGATCATTAACCCTGATTTGACCCTTCTTACACGCTTCTGAAGCAATGTTTCTGGTCTTAAAATATCTCAGGGCCCACAGGTATTTGTCTAAACGCATAAACAATACAAAAATCTTTGTTAATGTCTCTGACAAAAATACGGGAAAATTGTATCTTGCCGGCCTTAAAATGATTCTAAATGTCTAAGAATACTTTATTCCTGTGTGCTTTTGTATTACTCACTGCTATTTCCTGTAAGAAAAATGAAATAGTAGGCGTAGAATTAGTGCCGCCGCTTAATTTAAGTGAGGTAGAACCAACCAATGCTGAAGATATTTCTGCTTTTTTGGATACACACTTTTATAATTACGAATCTTTTCAAAATCCACCTGTTGGTTTTGACTTTAAAGTGCGGGTAGACACACTTGCAGGAGATAATGCCAATAAAACCCCTCTTTCTCAAATGATGCAATCTGAAACCATTGCAATTGATTCTGATTATTATGGTCTGGACACAAAAGAGCTAGTGAACCATACCTATTATTATTTGGTTGTAAGAGAGGGCGCTAGTGGAATTTCTCCTACTGTTGCAGACTCTACACTTATTAAGTATGAGGGAAGTTTTTTAAATGGTAAATCATTTGACGCATCTGCCAGTTTTCTCTGGCAATACCTTCCTTTTACCATAAGGGGGTACCAATTGGGTGTAAACAAACTTAAAGCTGGTCTTAATGTAGAAAACCATCCCGATGGTACAACAACTTTCACAGACAGTGGTATTGGTTTATTTGTTTTTCCTTCTGCGCTAGGTTACTACAATTCTACTTCAGGCGTTATTCCAGCCTATACTCCTTTGATGTTTTCTATTGAATTGGGTAAGTTTATAGTAGATACTGATTATGACAATGACGGTATTCCTTCCATATTAGAAGATCTCAATGGAGACGGTATTCTGGGTAATGATAATACAGATGCAGATGAGGAAGCCAGTAGTTTTCAGCAAGCCTTAGCCAATCATGCAGATTCAGATGACGACAACGATGGTATTCCTACCCTAGAGGAAATCATTATTAATGAAGATGGTTCCATTACCTTTCCTGATACCGATGGCGACGGTATCCCTGATTACTTGGATAAAGATTAATCTGACCGAACAAGTTTAAATACAAAAAAGCCCTGCAATGCAGGGCTTTTTTTTGAATATCTCTTTAAGTTTATAAAGCATATGAAAGCGCAAAGATCACTTGGGTGGGCCTAGTGTCAATAAAACTCTCTGAAATAGTGGTGATATTGTTGTTGATCAGTGAGATTTGATTGGGACTTAATCCCCTTTCAAACCTTACATCTAATCCTAAACGTCCTAGGTTTATACCAGCGCCAAATTGAAAACCAATGGTGGTATTTTTTTCTAAATCTGTTAGAGCAACATTACTCAAGTCAAAATCATTTCCTAAAACCAATTGAATAGATGGACCTGCAAAAACATGTAGAGGACCTATAATCTCATAACCTAATAGAATAGGGAGGTCTATTTTTGATTGACTATACACTCCATTTCCTCCTGAAAAGTTATAAGCACTTTTGGTATGGGTAAAGATCAATTCAGGTCTGAGGTAAAAAATAGGTAAATTCATTTTAGCATAAAGACCAAGATGGTAGCCCATTTTTTGATCTGATCCAGAAATAATGTCGTTTGCAGCGCTACTTACAGCAGTTTTTAAATCGCCATTCTGATTGTAATTTACGCCAGCTTTAATTCCTATCCCTGTTTCTTTCTGTGCAAAGCCTTGAAAAGTGATTAAGGCCACTGCAATAAATAATACTTTTTTCATCTTAAATAATATTTTAAAGTAAAAAAGCGCATTTTAAGATCTTTTGAAAGAATTAAAATGCGCCTTTAGACATTTGTATGGTAAAACGGTTTTATTTGCGTTTTATTACTTTTTCACAAGCCTTTGTAATGGCCGCTGCGTTCAATCCATATTTCTCCATGAGTTGTGCGGGTGTACCACTCTCTCCAAAAGTGTCATTTGTTCCAATGAATTCTTGTGGCACAGGGTGTTTTGAAGCTAAAGTTCTAGCTACACTTTCTCCCAATCCCCCTAAGATATTGTGCTCTTCAGCGGTAACAATACAAGATGTTTTTGCTACAGAAGCTAAAATAGCCGCTTCATCTAATGGTTTAATGGTGTGTATATTAATGACCTCTGCACTGATCCCTTTTTCTGCTAAGGCCTCTGCTGCAATTAAAGCTTCCCAAACTAGGTGTCCGGTGGCTACAATAGTGACGTCTGTCCCTTCTTGCAATAAAAGGGCTTTTCCAATTTCAAAAGGTGCATCTGGTGGAGTAAAATTAGCTACTGCAGGCCTGCCAAAACGCAAGTAAACAGGACCATGGTAATCTGCTATGGCAATGGTAGCTGCTTTTGTTTGGTTATAATCACAGGTGTTTATGACCACCATTCCTGGTAGCATTTTCATTAAACCTATATCTTCAAGAATTTGGTGTGTAGCGCCATCTTCTCCTAATGTTAAGCCCGCATGTGAGGCACATATTTTAACATTCTTATCTGAGTAGGCAACAGACTGCCTGATTTGATCGTAAACCCTACCAGTTGAAAAGTTGGCAAATGTCCCAGTAAATGGAATTTTCCCCCCAATAGTCAAACCAGCTGCAATTCCAATCATATTAGCTTCTGCAATACCTATTTGATAAAAACGCTCTGGGTTCTCCGCAATAAATTCATCCATCTTTAAAGAGCCTATAAGATCTGCACACAATGCAACAACATTCTTATTGGTTCTTCCTAAATGGGCCAATCCTGCACCAAAACCACTTCTAGTATCTTTTTTTCCTGTATCTGTATATTTTTTCATTGTCTTGTGGTTTAGTAGTCCCCTAAAGTTTCTGCATTTTGGGCCAGTCCATTGGCCAATTGTTCGTCGTTTGGTGCTTTACCATGCCATGCGTGGGTATGCATCATGAAATCTACCCCATTACCCATTACAGTGTGCATGAGTATACAAACAGGCTTACCTTTTCCGCTAAGTGCTTTGGCTTTTTGAAGGCCTTCAATAACAGCCTCCATATCGTTCCCTTTTTCAATAGAGAGTACTTCCCAATCAAAAGCTTTAAATTTCGCGGCAACATCTCCCATGTGTAATACGTGGTCTGTTGACCCATCTATTTGCTGCCCATTTAAGTCTATGGTAGCGATTAAGTTGTCTACCTTTTTTGCAGAAGCATACATAATGGCTTCCCAGTTTTGACCTTCTTGTAGTTCTCCATCTCCGTGAAGACTGTACACTAAATGAGCATCTTTATTGAGTTTTTTGGCTTGTGCTGCGCCAATAGCCACAGACATTCCTTGACCCAAAGAACCAGATGCCATTCTTATACCTGGCAGACCTTCGTGTGTTGTTGGGTGTCCTTGAAGTCTGGAGTTGATTAATCTAAAGGTGTTTAATTCTTCTACTGGGAAGTAGCCTCTTCTAGCCAAAACGCTATAGAAAACCGGAGAGATATGTCCATTGGATAAAAAGAATAAATCTTCTTCTTTACCGTCCATATCAAAACCTTCTTTTAGCTCCATTACCTCATTGTAAAGGGCTACGAAAAATTCAGCACAACCTAATGATCCTCCTGGATGACCAGAGTTAACTTTGTGTACCATACGCAAAATGTCTCTTCTGACCTGCGTAGTCAATTGGTTTAATTCTGTAATATTTGCCATGTTTTTATTGGGTAGTTTAACAACGGTAAAAATAAGGCCCTTATGTGGGCTACACAACTTGAGTTGTTACTATTTATCAACGAATTCACATTTTATTTTACACCTTCTAAAGTGAATACTCCATAGGGGTTTAGTATATTTGCGGCTAGATTTATATACTTTGAAATTTAACTTATCCCATAGAGACCCACAATCTAAAGCTAGGGCAGCTACTTTAGAAACAGACCACGGTATTATTGAAACCCCTATTTTTATGCCTGTGGGTACGGTGGCTTCCGTAAAAGGGGTGCATCAGCGCGAGCTAAAAGAAGAGATTAAACCAGATATAATTTTGGGAAATACCTATCATTTGTATTTGAGGCCAAAGACAGATATTCTGGAAAAGGCTGGTGGTCTTCATAAGTTTATGGGATGGGACAAAAATATTTTAACAGATAGCGGTGGTTATCAGGTTTATTCACTATCCTCTAATAGAAAAATTAAGGAAGAAGGGGTTAAGTTTAAGTCTCATATTGACGGTTCATATCATGTTTTTACTCCTGAAAATGTGATGGAGATTCAGCGAAAAATTGGCGCAGACATTATCATGGCCTTTGATGAATGTACCCCTTACCCTTGTGATTATTCATATGCTAAAAGATCTATGCATATGACCCACAGATGGTTAGATCGTTGTATGACGCATCTGGACAAAACACCCTACACTTACGATTACGAACAAACTTTTTTCCCGATCGTTCAAGGATCTACCTATAAAGACCTCAGGAGACAGTCGGCAGAGTTTATTGCCTCTGTGGGTGCTCAGGGTAACGCAATTGGAGGTCTTTCAGTTGGGGAGCCTGCAGATGAGATGTACGCCATGACTGAAGTAGTTTGTGAGGTGCTTCCGGAAGACAAACCTAGGTATTTAATGGGGGTGGGAACTCCTATTAATATTTTGGAAAACATAGCTTTGGGTATTGATATGTTTGACTGCGTTATGCCTACTAGAAACGCTAGAAATGGGATGTTATTTACGGCTCATGGGACTATTAACATAAAAAACAAAAAGTGGGAAGCAGATTTTTCTGCTTTAGATGAAATGGGACACACTTTTGTAGATACAGAGTATTCTAAGGCCTATTTGCGTCATTTGTTTGCGGCCAATGAGTATTTAGGAAAACAAATTGCGACCATTCACAATTTAGGTTTTTATATGTGGTTGGTGCGCACTGCTAGAGAGAAAATTATAGCAGGAGAATTTGCGGCTTGGAAAGCAATGATGGTGGTTCAAATGGACAAAAGACTCTAAGAGTGAAAATTCTTGATTGGTACATACTCAAACGATATTTACTCACCTTCTCGGTGATGCTAATGCTTTTTGTGCCTATTGGAATTATGGCTAATCTGGCTGAGCAAGTAGGTAAGATCATAGACAATAACGCGCCCCTTGAAGAAGTACTGGTGTACTATGGTAATTTCACCATTTATATAGGAAGTTTGTTATTTCCTATATTTCTTTTTTTATCGGTTATTTTTTTCACCTCTAAACTGGCTAACAACACAGAAATAGTAGCTATTTTAAGCTCCGGCGTGTCATTTAATAGGTTTTTAAGACCCTATTTTGTTGGGGCGAGTATTATTGCTGCACTCATGTTTTTTATGGTGATGTTTATTGTTCCTCATGCGAGTAAAGGGTATAATGAATTCATTTTTAAGTACCTCAAAAAGGGAAAAGAAGACCGCATTACCAAAAATATTTTTAACCAGGTAAACGAGAATGATTTCCTGTATGTGAGTAGTTATGATCCAAGTAGGTCTAGAGGGTATAATTTTACCCTTGAACATTTTAACGAGGCCAATGAATTGGATTATAAAATTAGTGCAGCTACGATTAGATGGAGGGAAAAAGATTCCATGTATCAGCTCACTACTTTTGAGAAGAGATACTTTACAGATAGTCTTGCTAGGATAGAATCTAAAGCGACCTTAGACACTGTGTTTGATTTTAAGATTTCAGATTTAACGCCTGTGTCCTACATTGCTGAGACCAAGAATCTCATAGAGCTTAACGAATTTATAGCAGATCAAAAGCGAAAAGGCGCCAGTAATATCAACACCTATATTATGGTTAAATACAAGAGATGGGCCCTTCCTTTTACAGCTTTCATTCTTACCTTTATTGCTGTTGGAGTCTCAGCAGCCAAGAGAAGAGGAGGTATGGGTGTTAATTTAGCTTTTGGTATTTGTGTGGCTTTTATTTACATCTTTTTTGATAGGGTTTTTGGTACTTTGGCACAGCAATCTGGCTTGTCTCCACTATGGGCTATTTTAATCCCTAATATTCTATTTAGTTTTATAGCTGTTTATTTATTAAATAATGCCAAACGGTAATCTCAAGCACTTCGCTCACCTTCACTTAATTGTATTTATCTGGGGTTTTACTGCAGTCATAGGAAAGCTTATTTCTATAGACGCCCTTCCTTTGGTTTGGTATAGAATGGCTATGGCAATGCTAATGGTAATGATCTATATTAAAGCCATGCGTTTTTCTTGGCGTTTGCCCATTAGAACAGTGCTTGGCCTATTGGGAACAGGAGCTATAATTGCTTTGCATTGGGTCACTTTTTTTAAGGCTATAAAAATCTCTAATGTATCTATAGCCTTGGCTTGTATGTCAGTAGGCGCATTATTTGCTGCATTTCTAGAGCCTTTGTGGTACAAGAGAAAATTAGTAGGCTACGAGGTGTTATTTGGCTTGATGGTTGTTTTTGGTTTAGGCGTTATTTTTAAAGTAGAAACCCAGTATTGGCAGGGTATTCTCTTAGCGGTTACTTCTGCTTTTTTAGTGGCTGTTTTTTCAATGATCAACGGCTTGTATATCGCAAGATTAAAACCTTCAGTGATCGTTTTTTATGAAATGGCTGGTGGGGTGTTACTGCTGTCTCTTTATCTGGTTTTTACCGGTGCTTTCACAAAAGATTTTTGGGCCGTTTCTTCATCAGATATAGGCTATTTGTTTTTGTTAGCCTCCTTGTGTACGGCTTACGCTTTTATTGCCTCTGTAAAGCTCATGGCATTTATTAGTCCATACTCTGTGATGTTAACCACCAATCTAGAACCTGTGTATGGTATTGTACTCGCTTTTTTTGTTTTTGGATCTAGTGA
This sequence comes from Flavobacteriaceae bacterium, assembly GCA_029238555.1. Next base: position 7,262 of record JAQWFV010000047.1, on the reverse strand, counting down.
GCAAATGACCCCGATGTTTTATACAGGTGCCAGTGTTATATTGTTGACAGTAATTGCCAATGGTATTTTAAAAAACAGACTGAAGCTAAAAACTAAAACTAAGACATAGATTGTAGCATATAAATTTTATATTTGTCAGTTGTTACCAATTAAAACACCCCATGGAGTATTTAGATTTTGAGCTTCCTATTAAGGAACTAGAAGACCAGCTAGACAAGTGTGTGATTATAGGAGAAGAGAGCGACGTAGACGTTAGTGAGACCTGTAAGCAAATTGAAAAAAAATTACAAGAGACTAAAAAAGACATATACAAGAATTTAACTGCATGGCAGAGGGTTCAGTTGTCTAGACATCCTAATAGACCTTACACTTTAGATTACATTAAAGCCATTTGTGGAGAGACTTTCCTAGAGCTCCACGGAGACAGAACGGTTAAGGACGACAAAGCCATGATTGGTGGTTTGGGTAAAATTGGTGATCAGTCCTATATGTTTATAGGACAGCAGAAAGGCTATAATACTAAGACCAGACAATACAGGAATTTTGGTATGGCCAATCCTGAAGGCTATAGAAAAGCCCTTAGACTCATGAAATCTGCGGAGAAATTTAACATTCCAGTAGTGTGTCTAATAGACACTCCAGGGGCATACCCAGGAATTGAAGCAGAAGAAAGGGGCCAAGGAGAAGCTATTGCAAGGAATATACTTGAAATGACTAGGCTTAAAGTGCCCATTATCGTGATGATCATAGGCGAAGGTGCCTCAGGAGGAGCCTTGGGAATAGGGGTTGGAGATAAGGTGCTGATGTTAGAGAATACCTGGTACTCTGTAATTTCTCCTGAATCTTGTTCTTCTATTTTATGGAGGAGTTGGGAATATAAAGAATTGGCAGCAAGCGCCCTTAAGTTAACGGCTACTGATATGAAGAAGCTCAAACTTATTGATGAAATTGTAAGAGAACCTTCAGGGGGGGCTCACAGTGACAGGACAAAAATGTTTGAAATTACCAAACAAAAGATTAGCGCTCATTTTAATGAGCTCAAAAACTTATCCCCAAAAGAATTGGTGGCTAGCAGAATGGAAAAATACGCTCAGATGGGTGTCTTTAACGACTAAGCCCCTAGTTTATAAAGTCTTTACAAAACTGCTGTTTTTTAACAGCAGTTTTTTTTATGCTTATCAACAATTTTTGTAACTTATTAACAGTCAGATTGTGAATGAACGGTGAATAGTCGGGACGCACTTTTTTAGGTCTGGCCGCATCTTATTACGTACATTAGCACTTATGGAAAACCCAAAAGCATTTACAAGAAATATTCCTAATAGCGCCTCGCTTGTTACTTTAGAGCGCGGCAAAATACCGCCTCAAGCAACTGATTTAGAGGAGGTTGTGTTAGGAGCAATGCTTATTGACAAAAAAGGGGTAGATGAGGTTATAGATATTTTGCATCCAGACGTATTTTATAAAGACGCCCATAGATTTATTTATGAAGCCATATTCACACTCTTTGAAACCTCTGAACCCATTGATTTATTAACCGTTTCTGCGCAATTAAAAAAAGAAGGTCAGCTAGAAAAGGTTGGAGGGGATTTTTACTTGATTAACCTCACCCAAAAGGTGGCTTCTTCTGCTCATATTGAGTTTCATGCTAGAATCATTTTGCAAAAATACATCCAGCGAAGTCTCATTAAAATTTCTAACGAGATTATACAAGAAGCTTATGAAGACAGTACGGATGTTTTTGACTTATTAGACGCGGCAGAATCTAAGCTATACGACGTTACCCAAGGGAATTTAAAGCGTTCGGCAGAAACAGCGCAAAATCTTGTAATACAAGCTAAAAAGCGAATTGAAGAAATTGCCAATAAAGAAGGGCTCAGTGGGATTCCATCTGGTTTTGACAAGCTAGATAAGCTTACTTCAGGATGGCAACCAAGTGATTTAATTATTGTAGCAGCCAGACCAGGTATGGGTAAAACAGCCCTAACGCTCTCCATGGCGCGTAATATGGCGGTGAACAACAACCATGGTGTAGCGTTCTTTTCTTTAGAGATGTCTTCGGTACAATTAATTACCAGGCTTATTTCTTCAGAGACTGGATTGTCTTCTGAAAAACTAAGAACTGGTAAGCTAGAAAAGCACGAATGGGAGCAATTAAATGTTAAGGTGAAAGCCTTGGAAACGGCCCCTTTATTTATAGACGACACCCCCTCTTTGTCCATTTTTGACCTTAGGGCCAAAGCGAGAAGATTGGCTTCACAACACGGTATTAAACTAATTATAATAGATTACCTTCAGTTAATGACTGCAGGAACCAGTCAGAAGGGTGGCGGAAACAGGGAACAGGAAATTTCTACTATTTCCAGAAACCTAAAAGCCTTAGCCAAGGAATTAAATGTCCCAGTAATAGCACTGTCTCAATTATCTAGGGCAGTAGAAACCAGGGGAGGTTCTAAGCGTCCAATACTTTCCGATTTAAGGGAGTCGGGAGCCATTGAGCAAGATGCAGATATTGTTTCCTTTATCTACAGACCTGAATATTATAAAATTGAGGAATGGGACGACGATGAAAGATCCCCAACAGACGGCCAGGCAGAATTTATTGTCGCCAAGCACAGAAATGGTGGTTTAGATAATATTAGGCTTAAATTCGTGGGTAACTTAGGTAAGTTTGAAAACTTAGATACTTTTGACACTCCTTTTGAATTTCAGTCTAAACTCAATAGCAACCAGGAATCTAATCCATTTATAACCAAAGACCTTCCTTCGCCTAATGACGCTTTTGGTATGCCAGATTCAGACGACGTTCCATTTTAGAGACCCAAAAAACTGTTTGCTAAAGTGTAATGAATTTGAGGGGCTCTATTCCTCAGACGCCTATACTAGTTTTAGTAATTTTTCTAAAACCGTTTCTACACCAAATTCACTATTAGAGCCTGTTTTATAATTGGCTTTTTTGATAATTTCAGGATGTGCGTTGGCCATAGCATAGCTAAAATGTGCTTGTTCCATCATCTCTAAATCATTGAAGTAATCGCCAAAGACCATGGTTTGCTCCCGGCTCACTCCTAAGTGTTTTTGTAGGGCATTTAAAGCGAATCCCTTATTGGCGTTTGGATGAGAAAGATCTACCCAATTAGGGCCAGAAATTTTAATTTTCACTGCATTGGCTAAGTCTTGCACTACTGGGAAAATATACTTTTCAGAGCTTTCAAAATGATAAATAGCAATTTTAAGTACCTCTTGTGTGCAATCTTCCAGGCGATCAATTACATTAAAAGCACTGTAAAATTCTCTCAGAATAGGTTCAAACTTTTCCTGCCCCTTGCTTATAAATGCAGATCCATTGGTGCAAAGTACCGGATGCATATTTTCTTGCTTTTTTAAAAGCGCCAGTGTTTTGTTTAAATACACCTTGGGGTAGGGGGTAAATACCGTTTCTTTACCATGAAAAGTGGTCATGGCCCCATTTTCTGCAATAACAGTGAGCTCGTTTTCTACAGCGGCTAATTTTTCAACAATACTATTGTGTTGCCTTCCACTAGCAGCCACCACTGTAATCCCTTTTTCTTTAAGTGCCCAGAATTGATCAATGAATTGAGAGCTCACCTCGTGATTGGGATTTAACAAAGTGCCATCCATGTCTGTTACAACGAGCTTTACGTCTTTAAGTAGTGGTGTATTCATAGGTTGAAAGGTAAAAAAAAATCCCACGCTGAAGGCGTGGGATTTTTATAAGTGAGATAGATTCGTATTATTTTATTTTGTCTACTACAGCTTTGAACGCCTCTGGATGATTCATACCCAAATCTGCTAAAACCTTGCGGTTTAGTTCAATGTTGTTGGCTTTTACTTTACCCATAAACTCTGAGTAAGACATTCCGTGTAATCTTGCCGCTGCATTAATACGTGTAATCCATAGGGCACGGAAATTTCTTTTCTTATTTCTACGGTCTCTGTATGCGTAAAGCATCGCTTTCTCTACCGCGTTTTTAGCAACAGTCCAAACGTTCTTTCTTCTTCCGAAGTAACCTTTGGCTTGTTTCATTACTTTTTTTCTTCTAGCTCTTGAAGCTACTGAATTGACTGATCTTGGCATGTCTTAATTGTTTTTTGTAGTAGGCGGCTGTTGGGCACTTTAAGGCCTAGCTCCACGGTTAATAATTGTTACCTTAATTGGTTTATTTTAAACGCAATTGAATTTTGATGTTGTTCTCATCTGCTTTGTGAACCAAACCATCATGAGTTAATTTAAGCTTACGCTTTTTAGACTTTTTAGTTAAGATGTGACTCTTAAAAGCGTGCTTTCTTTTTAATTTACCAGAACCTGTAAGCTTAAAACGCTTCTTGGCACTAGATTTAGTTTTCATTTTAGGCATTGTCTTCCTATTTATAGTTATCTCACTTAATGTATTCAGGGCCATTAAACACCCTTGTGACTATTTTTTAGTTTTTGGGGCTAAAAACATGGTCATTCTCTTTCCTTCTAATCGAGGCATTTGCTCTACTTTTCCTAGTTCTTCTAGTTCAGAAGCCAATTTTAAGAGTAGAATTTCTCCTTGATCTTTATATACGATAGAACGTCCTTTAAAGAATACATAAGCCTTTAATTTGGCTCCATCCTTAAGAAACTTCTCTGCGTGTTTCTTTTTAAACTCATAATCATGGTCGTCTGTTTGAGGTCCAAAACGGATCTCTTTAACCACCACTTTAGTCGCTTTAGCTTTAAGTACCTTTTCTCTTTTCTTTTGTTCGTAAAGGAATTTCTTGTAATCGGTAATTTTACAAACAGGAGGGTCTGCCTTAGGAGAAATTTCTACTAAGTCTAATTCTAGTTCCTCTGCTTTGACAAGTGCATCTTTAATGTCATAGACACCTACTTCTACATTGTCTCCTACCAAACGAACACTAGGCGCTAAAATGCTCCTATTGATGTTGTGAGGATTTTTATTTTCCCTTCTTGGTTGTGGCCTGAACCTCTTACGTATTGCTATGGCTTCTAATTTTAGTTAAACATTTATATTTTTAAAACGGTTTTAAGGTCGTTTCAATCTCTTTTTTTACTAGTTGAGCAAAATCTTCCACCGAAATAGTGCCTATTTCTTCTCCTCCGTGTTTCCTTACAGAGATAGTTTGGTCTTGAGCCTCTTGGTCTCCAACGATCAGCATGAATGGGATTTTACTCATTTCTGCCTCTCTAATTTTCTTACCAATAGTCTCATTTCTACTGTCAACGAGGCCGCGAATTTCGGCATTTTCTAGTGAATTTAAAACTTTTTCAGCATATTTTTCATGCTTCTCACTTACAGGGAGAATAATAGCTTGCTCTGGAGTAAGCCATAAAGGGAAATTCCCTCCAGTGTGTTCCAGCAATAAAGCAATAAAACGCTCCATACTTCCAAAAGGCGCCCTATGGATCATTACAGGCCTGTGAGACTGATTATCACTACCTTTGTAGCTAAGCTCAAATCTTTCAGGAAGGTTGTAATCTACCTGAATGGTTCCCAATTGCCATTGTCTTCCCAAGGCATCTTTCACCATGAAATCCAACTTTGGGCCATAGAAAGCAGCTTCACCAGCTTCTACTACATAATTCAACCCTTTTTCAGCAGCAGCATTAATAATCGCATTTTCTGCTTTTTCCCAATTCTCTACAGATCCAATGTATTTTTCAGGCTTACTCAAATCTCTCACAGAGACCTGAGCAGTGAAATTATCAAAGCCAAGCGAGTTTAATACATATAAAGAAAGGTCAATCACATCTTTAAACTCTTGATCTAATTGATCCGGGGTGCAAAAAATATGTGCGTCGTCTTGTGTAAACCCTCTCACCCTAGTCAGTCCGTGTAACTCGCCACTCTGTTCGTATCGGTACACCGTTCCAAATTCAGCAAAACGCTTAGGAAGTTCTTTGTAACTAAAAGGTTTGCTGTTGTATATTTCACAATGGTGCGGACAATTCATGGGTTTCAAAAGAAACTCCTCGTCCATTTTAGGTGTTTTGATCGGCTGAAAGCTATCTTCTCCGTATTTTGCGTAGTGTCCAGAAGTCACATACAATTCCTTTTGGCCAATGTGTGGCGTTACCACCATTTCATAACCCGCTTTCTTTTGTGCTTTTTTCAAAAAGTTCTCCAATCTTTCTCTAAGCGCAGCTCCTTTAGGCAGCCATAAAGGCAAGCCTTGACCTACTTTTTGAGAAAAAGTAAAGAGTTCCATTTCTTTACCTAATTTTCTATGGTCTCTCTTTTTAGCCTCTTCCAAGAGTTCAAGGTACTCAGTAAGCTCCTTTTGTTTAGGGAAAGAGATACCGTAAAGTCTAGTGAGTTGAGGTTTATTCTCATCTCCCCTCCAATAAGCACCTGCAACACTTAAAATTTTAATAGCCTTTACAATGCCCGTGTTGGGAATGTGACCACCCCTACACAAATCTGTAAAAGAATCATGGTCGCAAAAAGTAATGCTACCATCTTCCAGGTTTTCTATCAGTTCAACCTTATAAGGGTTGTTTTCATCACGGTATTTTTTAAGTGCGTCTGCTTTAGACACACTGCGCATGTTAAAGTCGTGTTTTCCTCTTGCAATCTCTAAAGCGGTTTTTTCAATCTGGCTAAAATCCTTATCAGAAATCACTTTACCTTCAGGAAGCTCCACATCATAATAGAAACCATTGTCAATAGCAGGGCCAATCGTCAAATTTATTCCAGGATACAATTGTTCTAAAGCCTGGGCAACAATATGAGAAGAAGAATGCCAGAATGCTTTCTTACCAGCGTCGTCATTCCAAGTAAAGAGCACCAGGCTACCGTCTTCCTGTAAAGCCGTCTTAGTTTCTACAACGGTATTGTTAAAACTGGCCGATATTACATTTCTCGCCAATCCCTCACTAATACTCATGGCTACGTCCATAGGCGTAGCGCCTTTATTAAATTCCTTTACGGATCCGTCTGGTAAGCTAACTTTTATCATCTTTATATATACATGTAAGAGGCGCAAATATAACACCATTGATTTACTTGGCAATAATCCTGACCTCTTTTCCTTATATAAAGGGTCAATTATTATTATTCTCCTCTTAAATGCACTTTAAATCCTGGGCTCCCGCCCGATGCCCTCGCTTTTTTCATTTTTTTATTTGGTCTAACTACTTGTAAAATAGGGCAGTGGGCAGGGGTCAAAAAAAAGATTAAATATTTTTGCAAATAGATGTTGTGAAACCAGAAAACTCGTTCTATATTTGCACCCGCTTTGGGAGACAGAGC
>JAQWFV010000127.1 GCA_029238555.1 Flavobacteriaceae bacterium | reverse complement strand
TTTACCAAAACATTTATTGCTTCCTAAAATTACAAAAAGGATTCAAAAACCCACCAAAGCAAAGCGAACAATATTGGAATACCCTCTACCCAAAAATTAGTAAAATAGCTACTTGAATGCTTGCCAGAAGAGAAAATCCCTGAAATCAGCAGCAGCGTAATCATTAGAGAAAGCCCCACCATTTGCAAAGGCCATGTCAATATAGCACCAGCAAATAAATGGCCTCCTAAAAAAAGTAGGGACCACAAAAGTCCAATATTTTTAGTCTTTTTAACCCCAAAGCGCTGTGGGAGTGTGGCCAATTGAGGGGTATCTTTTAAATAATCCCTCAGTTCAAAAGGAACCATTAAAGCCAGCACCAAGAAAAAATGAGACAGAAACAAGGTCAAAACACCTATAAATCCAAAAGGGTTGGATGGGCTTGAAATCTGCAAAACCATTTTAACCCCTACTGTAGCAAGCGGCAATACTACAGTCGCAAGTGCCCAAACAAAAGCAACAATATAAATTTTCATGCCCTTTACAGCCCTAAGGTTTTTTTGGGCTGGCAATACAGGTAGCCCATAAAGGGCGGTAAAAGCAACTAACATCAGTAATACCAAATAGGCCAATGGGTTTAAGTATAGCATCCCGTATAAGCCAAGCGCTCCACAGAAAAAACTCAATATTTGCATGGGCATAAATGACTTATGGGTCACTTTCAAATAGAAGGGACCACCCAAGCCATATTTGATAAAATTATAGCCCATCACAGTTCCAGAAAACAACACAACCCCCAAAGCATTGGACCATAAAATGTTTAAGCCTTTAGCACCCACATAACTGAGGGACACCACGGCAAAAGCCACGTGGACACTGGCCTTTAAATAAAAATCAAAAAATCTTCTCATTCCACGCATTCCACAAAAGTAAACAAACTGTTTATAAGCCTTTAAATTGGTTAAAAAGTTTAGCGAAGACTTGTATAAAAGGCGTTATAATTCTTCTTTTTATTAGTAATTTTGTGCATCTTTTTTACAGATCTAATATAACGATTTCGCTTATGAAAACAGATGTTTTTGCATTACGTCACATTGGTATACAAGGGGAAGAACAATCCCAAATGTTAAAAACAGTTGGGGTAGAAAGCCTAGACCAACTAATTTTGGAAACCATCCCTGCAGACATTCGTCTAAAAAAGGCATTGGATTTAGCGCCTGCCATGAGCGAACACGACTACTTGTCTCATATTGAGGCTTTGTCTCAAAAAAATCAAGTATTTAAATCATATATAGGTTTAGGATACCACCAGAGTATTACACCTTCTGTAATTAAAAGAAATATATTAGAAAACCCAGGATGGTATACTGCCTATACCCCTTACCAGGCAGAAATTGCTCAAGGTAGGTTAGAAGCATTAATCAATTTTCAGACCATGGTGTGTGAATTGACTGGAATGGACCTCGCCAACGCCTCTCTATTAGATGAGAGTACCGCAGCAGCAGAGGCCATGACCATGCTCTATGACCTAAGAACGAGAGACCAGAAAAAACAGGAGGCCATGTCCTTTTTCGTTTCAGAAGATATTTTACCACAAACCCTTTCTTTATTAGAAACTAGGGCAACACCATTAGGCATTCAATTAGAGGTTGGCCCTATAGATGCATTTGCATTTGAGTCCCATTTTTATGGTGCCATTCTACAGTATCCTGGTAAAAACGGGGCCATTGGCGTCGTAGACCAGTTTATGGAAAAAGCCAAAACAACAGATATTAAAGTGGCTTTTGCAGCAGACATTTTGAGTTTAACCATGCTTACAGCGCCCGGAGAATTGGGTGCAGACGTGGTGGTTGGAACCACACAACGCTTTGGAATTCCTCTAGGCTATGGGGGGCCACATGCCGCATTTTTTGCCACAAGAGAAGATTATAAAAGAAGTATTCCTGGAAGAATCATTGGGCTCACAAAAGATACTGACGGATTGCCAGCCTACCGAATGGCGCTGCAAACCAGAGAGCAACACATTAAAAGAGACAAAGCGACTTCTAACATTTGTACCGCACAAGTACTTTTAGCTGTAATGGCTGGAATGTACGCGGTGTACCACGGACCTCAAGGCTTATTATATATTGCTCAGGGCGTGCACCACAAGACAGTTGCAGTGTCTAAGGCACTAGAAAGTTTGGGCTATACCCAGCAGAACAAAAATTATTTTGACACCCTTTTGGTATCGGCGCCAGCCAAAGAAATTAAAGCATTAGCAGAGGCCCATAAAGTCAATTTCCATTACATTGGAACGGATCAGGTAGGGATTTCTATTAACGAGGCCACTTCCGTGGCTGATGCCCAAGAGATTGTAGCCATTTTTGCTGCCGCTAAAGGACAAACTCCACCTACTATTTCGCTTGGGAATGAAACAAAAGTGCCCCAGCACTTGGCGAGAAAAACAGCTTTTCTAAGCCAAAAAGTATTTAATACCTACCACTCTGAAACGGCACTAATGCGTTATATAAAACAGTTAGAACGCAAGGATTTGGCTTTAAATCACTCCATGATTTCTCTGGGTTCATGTACCATGAAACTCAACGCGGCCTCAGAAATGTTGCCTCTTTCATGGGCGCAATGGGGTAGCATACATCCTTTTGTACCTGTTGAACAAGCAGCTGGCTACCATGAAGTTTTACAACAATTAGAATTACAGCTCAACGAAATTACTGGCTTTGCTGGCACCTCGCTACAACCAAACTCTGGAGCACAAGGAGAGTACGCAGGACTAATGACTATTAGAGCCTACCATGCTTCTAGGGGAGAAAGTCACAGGAATATATGCCTCATACCGGCGTCTGCCCACGGCACTAATCCAGCCTCTGCAGTGATGGCGGGAATGAAGGTTGTGGTGACAAAAACAGATGAAAAAGGAAATATAGACGTAGAAGACCTTAGAGAAAAAACCATTGCTCACAGTAGTGAATTGGCGGCACTCATGGTCACTTATCCTTCTACCCACGGAGTATTTGAATCTTCTATTAGAGAAATTACTGGCCTCATTCACGAGCACGGCGGACAGGTGTATATGGATGGAGCCAACATGAATGCGCAGGTAGGATTGACCAATCCAGCCACTATTGGCGCAGACGTTTGTCACTTAAACTTGCACAAAACTTTTGCTATTCCTCACGGAGGAGGAGGTCCTGGTGTAGGACCTATCTGTGTGGCGCCTCAATTAGTGCCGTTTTTACCTACCAATCCGGTTATAGCTACTGGCGGTGACCAAGCAATTACTGCTATATCTGCAGCACCATGGGGTTCTGCCTTAGCCTGCCTTATTTCATATGGTTACATTAAAATGCTAGGAGAAGCTGGGTTGACCAATGCTACTAAAATTGCTATTTTAAATGCCAATTATATTAAGGCCAGATTGAATGGCTCCTTTGAAGTACTTTATACGGGAGAGCAAGGAAGGGCTGCCCATGAAATGATCATAGATTGCAGGCCTTTTAAAGACCATGGGATAGAGGTAACAGATATAGCCAAACGACTCATGGACTACGGATTCCATGCCCCTACAGTATCTTTCCCTGTGGCAGGCACCATGATGATTGAACCTACAGAAAGTGAAGATTTACCAGAATTAGACCGTTTCTGTGACGCCATGATAGCTATTAGAAAAGAAATAGATGCCGCTCATATAGACACGCCTAATAACCCACTCAAAAATGCGCCGCATACACAAGCCATGCTTACTGGGGACCAATGGGATTTCCCTTACAGCAGGCAGCAAGCTGCCTTCCCTTTACCATATGTGTCTGACAACAAGTTCTGGCCAACGGTGAGAAGGGTAGACGACGCTTACGGAGACAGAAACCTGATCTGTACTTGTACGCCCATTGAAGCGTATGCAGAGGCATAAATAATACTGAATATCGTATATTTTAGGTGTTGACGCTTTACATAGGTTACATTTTTTTTATCTTGTGATAAATTATGTAACCTATGAAAGTGAGTATTAAGGGAAGCGGTAGCTATATTCCGCCTCTAATAACCCCAAATGAAGCTTTTAATTCACATGCGTTCCTTCAAGAAAATGGCCAGGTATTTGAGCAGGAAAATGGGGTAATCATTGAAAAGTTCAAGGCCATTACTGGTATTGAAAATCGCAGGTATGCCCCAGATCATTTAAATACCTCTGATTTAGGTTTTTTAGCGGCTCAAGATGCTATTACAGACGCTAATATAGATCCTGAAACCATTGACTACATTATATTTGGCCATAATTTTGGAGACGTTTCTGCTCCCGGAGCACAAGGAGACACTTTGCCTTCATTGGCCTCTAGGGTAAAACATTTGCTGCGTATTAAAAACCCATCTTGCGTGGCCTATGACTTGCTATTTGGCTGCCCTGGCTGGATAGAAGGAGTGATTCAAGCCCAGGCATTTATGAAAGCTGGCATGGCTAAAAGATGCCTAGTAATAGGCGGAGAAACCCTCTCAAGGGTTTTGGATCCTCATGACAGAGACTCTATGATCTATGCAGACGGTGCTGGGGCTACAGTTCTTGACATAGAAGACCCTCAGGGCGGAAGCATTCTATCTCATGCCTCAGAAACCCACTCTTTTGAAGAAGCCCATTTCCTATTTTTTGGCTGCTCTTACAAACAAGACGCTCCCAAAAATGAGAAATACATAAAAATGTACGGCCGCAAAATTTATGAATTTGCGGTGACCCACGTCCCCATAGCCATGCAGAAATGTTTGGATGCTAGTGGGCACAATATTGGAGATCTCAAGAAGATTTTCATTCACCAAGCCAATGAAAAAATGGACGCTGCTATTGTAAAGCGCTTTTACAGACAGTATAAAACCCCTGTCCCTGAAGGTATTATGCCCATGAATATTCATGAATTTGGAAACAGCTCTGTAGCGACCGTTCCAACACTTTTTGACATGGTCAAACGCGGTCAATTAGAGAGACACGAAATTAATAAAGGAGACATAGTCATGTTTGCCAGTGTGGGAGCGGGAATGAACATTAACGCATTTGTATATAAGGTGTAATAAAGGAGATAGAAATTAACTGTTTTTAGCATCGAAAATTATTTAAGTCCCGAATACTTTTTAAACGTCGATGATAATTTAAGTATGCATTACTTTTTAAGCCCCGAATACTTTTTAAGCGACGATGATTATTTAAGTCCCGAATACTTTTTACCGCTATTAAAAGAAATGGCAGCTACTTATTCCTTTAATTTGTCTTATGTACAAAAAATACTTTCCAGAAAAGAGGTATAAAATAACCCTAGCTTTTTTACAAGAGCATATTTCAACCCAGGAAACCATTCTGGACTTAGGGGTAGAAAATCCATTGAGTGAACAAATGCGAGCGCTTGGTTACCCTGTAAAAAACACTTCAGGAGAAGATTTAGATATTGACCAAAGTGCATTAATTAAAGCCGACGCTTCAGTGGTGACAGCCTTTGAAATCTTTGAACACCTCTTAAACCCCTTTCAGGTGCTTCAGCAAATTAAATCTAAAAAAATAGTCATCAGTGTACCGCTAAGGCTTTGGTTTGCCACTGCATACAGGAGTAAGACAGACCCTTGGGACAGGCATTACCACGAATTTGAAAGCTGGCAGCTGGACTGGCTCTTAGAAAAAACAGGCTGGGAAATTAAAGCGGCTAAACGCTGGACCAATCCGACAAAAAAAATAGGGATTAGACCCCTTTTAAGGTGGTTTACCCCACGGTATTATATGGTGTATGCAGAAAAAAAATCTTAGTACAGACATGAAGGTATGTATTGTTATTCCCGCACATAATGAAGGGACATTTTTAACAGGTTGTCTCGAGTCTATTTGCCTTCAAACCTTGGCTCCCAAACGGGTAATTGTCGTGAATGATCATTCCTCAGACAACACTTACGAAATAGCACAGGGATTTGCTGAAAAACATCCATTTATAAGGGCAATAAATCACCGAAGTTCAAGCTTACATATGCCAGGAAGCAAAGTGGTAAAGGCATTTAATTACGGCCTAGAACAGTTGGATCAAGCCTATGATGTTTTGCTCAAATTAGACGCAGACATACTACTTCCTGAAAATTACTTAGAGTGCATTTGTACGCATTTTAAAGACAATCCTAAGTTAGGTATCTGTGGCGGATTTGCCTACGAACAAGACCGGGAAGGGCAATGGCTTTTAAATCACCCCATGGACAAGACGCATATTCGCGGGGCATTTAAGGCCTATTCAGAAGCTTGCTTTACTGCCATGGGCGGTCTAAGGGTGGCTATGGGTTGGGATACGGTAGACGAACTTTTAGCCCAATACCACGGCTTTGAATTAAAGACAGAGGAACATTTAGCGGTAAAGCACCTAAGACCTATAGGCGCCGCATATAATAAAAAGGCGAAATTACTCCAAGGAAAAGCCATGTACGGCATGAGATATGGGGTATTAATTACCCTGATAGCCGCATTAAAAATGGCTGTGAAGCAAAAACGTTTTAACGCCTTCTTCCACCACATGGGTGGCTTTTTTGAGGCCAAAAAAGAAAACGCCCCTTTCATGGTAAACCACGAAGAAGGCGTTTTTATCAGGCGTTTAAGATGGAAAAATATCAGGTCTAAAATCTTAGGTTAAACCAAAACCATCTTAAGATTTCTTTCAGGCATCCTTTTTAATAGGCCCTTAGATTGAAATAAAAATACACGATTACTCCAAGACCTGAGTGAGTGGCTTGCCCGTAGTACCATTTGGAAATGCAATACCTAACATTGCAGCTACTGTTGGGGCAATATCTGGAATCTCTG
>JAQWFV010000009.1 GCA_029238555.1 Flavobacteriaceae bacterium | reverse complement strand
TCCCTGAGCTCTTGGACACCTATCAAAAAACGTTCGGCAAAGCGATACAGCCTTTGAAAAAAAATTGGTCTCGAATTTTAAACCCTTTTAAAAAAAGTCTATGAGACGTATTCAACAATTAGGGATTGTATTGTTTTTAGTGGGGCTTTTCACCTTCAGCAGCACTGTTTTTGTGGGTCATTTTAGCCCGAACAAAGCACAGCTCACTGCCCTGATGGCAGAAAAGGGAATTAGCTCTAAGGTGTTTGAATCCAGTGCTATGGAGGCCCTCACAAACCGCTCATTTAAAAACATAAGCGCGCTTAAAACTGCTTTATCAGTGGTTGTTGAAAGCACTAACGACGCACATAGGGCGGCTGCAAAAAAGAAAGGGTCCACCAAAAGGGAAAGAAAGGAAGCCTATGGGTATGTGATATACAGCGCTCCAAAGGACTTGACGTTTGTTTTGGGAAAGGCGTCGGCCAAAGGCCTGGTCGCAGAAAACAGCCTGTTATTTTTCTGGCTAAGTTTTGGACTAGGTGTTTTAGGTGCCCTTCTATTTATAGCCCCTCAAGTGATTACTGAAGGGTCTAAAGGAATTAAAAACAATGGTATTTATAAGCAGAGTAGCACCAGCAGAGGGCTTATTGCCTGGGGGGTGTTTGCTTATTTAGTCAGTTTTTATTTGCTGCTTTACTTTGCACCTCATTACGCCATTCACTGGACGCTCTTATTGGACCCCATTTCTTATGCTTTGAATGGTGGCCCTGCAAGCCATTGGTTTGTGTATGGATTTATGTATTGTGTGGTTATGGTGGTCATGGCTATAAGGATGTACATTAAATATAGGCATGTGAATTATCAGCTTTTGAGAACAACCTCTGTACTGTTTTTTCAGATTGTTTTTGCCTTTCTCATTCCCGAAATCATGACCCGCTTACAACTCCCTGCGACCGATTTTAAGAATGCCTTCCCTTTGGATTATGACTTCTTTTTTAGCTGGAACCTCAACAAACTCATAGACTCCGGAGGGCTTGGATTATTTATCTTGGTTTGGGGAATTGTACTGACCCTTGTAGTGGTCCCAGTTATGGTATACTTTTTTGGAAAAAGATGGTACTGCTCATGGGTTTGCGGTTGCGGTGGTTTGGCAGAAACCTTGGGAGATCCTTACAGACAACATTCCAGTAAGTCTCTTTTTTCCTGGAAAGTAGAAAGATGGTTGGTGCATGGGGTATTGGTCTTTGCGGTGCTCATGACAGCCGCTACACTGTATAGTTTTTTTACGGGTCATTCCAGCCTATTGGGCATTCGTACACAGTCTATTCAAAACACCTACAGTTTTTTAATAGGGGCTATTTTTGCCGGTGTTATTGGCACTGGATTCTATCCTATTTTTGGCAACAGGGTGTGGTGTCGTTTTGGTTGCCCGTTAGCGGCTTACTTAGGCTTTGTGCAGCGTTTTAAATCTAGGTTTAGAATTACCACCAATGGAGGGCAATGTATTTCTTGTGGAAACTGCAGCACCTATTGTGAAATGGGTATAGATGTAAGAGCCTATGCTCAAAAAGGAGAAAATATTGTGCGCTCTAGTTGTGTGGGTTGTGGAGTTTGCTCGGCGGTGTGTCCTAGAGGCGTTCTCAAGCTAGAGCAAGGACCTGAGGAAGGGAAAATTAATCCAACAGAGATTCTACTGGGGAACGATGTTTCGCTCATTGATTTGCTCCATAAAAAATAAAACGTCTAATATTTAAAGAACCTCATTTTAAAGTCCCTTATGTTTTATTACTGCAGAGGCAAAAATGCTTGGGTTCACTCATGATACTTTTGGACCCAAAAACCAATAAAATCATAGGTGTTTTTTCTAGTAGTTACTTCCTATTCGATAAATATAAAATTGTAGTAATTTAGCCCCGAGCAAACACTTTTAACCCATGACTTCTCCTAAAATTATCGTGATTATTCCTGCCTATAACGAGGCCCAGTCTATTGGTTTGGTAATCGCGGAAATACCATCTGTGGTCAGTGAAGTCATTGTGGTGAACAATCGCTCTACAGATGAGACGGCAGCGGTAGCTAAAAAAGCAGGTGCTACCGTCCTCACAGAAAACCAAATGGGCTATGGACATGCCTGCCTAAAAGGAATGGACTATGTGGCTGGATTGGAAGTACCCCCAGACATTATCGTTTTTTTAGATGGCGATTATTCAGATTACCCAGAAGAGCTATTGGATCTAGTAGCGCCTATTATAGAAGAAGACCTTGACTTTGTAGTCGGTGCGCGCCAAAAAGCACTAAGAGAAGTAGGGAGTATGACACCGCAACAAGTATTTGGAAACGCCTTAGCTTGTACACTCATGAAGCTCTTTTTTGGAGCTAAATTTACAGACTTAGGGCCTTTCAGAGCCATAAAATACAAGCGATTACTAGACATGAATATGTCTGACACCACCTACGGTTGGACCGTAGAAATGCAACTAAAAGCACTTCGCAACCACTTAAAATACAAAGAAATAGGGGTGAAATATAAGAAAAGAATTGGGGTCTCTAAGGTGTCAGGAACTGTAAAAGGCACTATATTTGCCGGCGTAAAGATCCTGGGTTGGATTTTTAAATACAGTTTCAAGTAATATGGAATACCCGCTAGCCTATCTTATTATTTCCCTATACACACTCGCTTTACTGTTGGTATTTTTTTACAGTTTAGCACAACTCAATTTGCTATTTAACTACTTAAAACACAAAAAAAAGGGTACCCATGGCCCCTTGATAGATTTGAGCAAAAAAGAATTGGTGCCATATGTGACCATTCAACTGCCTATTTATAACGAAGCCTATGTGGTGGAGCGTTTGCTTGAAAACATAGCCTTCATGGAATATCCTAAGGACCGTCTGGAAATTCAAGTCCTAGACGACTCTACTGACGCATCTGTAGAAAAAACAGCCTCGCTCATTAAAGGGCTTCAAGACAAAGGCTTAGACATTGTGCATGTGAGAAGAACCAATAGAGAAGGGTATAAAGCGGGTGCACTTAAAGAAGGGCTTGCCATAGCAAAAGGTAGTCTCATTGCTATATTTGACGCAGATTTCTTGCCACAAAAAGACTGGTTGCTACAAACAGTCCCACACTTTGGAAGTGAAGACATTGGGGTAGTACAAACCAGATGGGGGCACATCAATAGAGATTACTCCATATTGACCAGAATTCAAGCCTTTGCATTAGATGCTCATTTTACCTTAGAACAGGTGGGAAGAAATGCCCAAGGACATTTTATTAATTTCAATGGTACCGCTGGGATTTGGAGAAAGGAATGCATCCTGGACGCTGGAAACTGGGAAGGAGACACTTTAACTGAAGACCTCGATCTCTCTTATAGGGCCCAATTAAAAAATTGGCGATTTAAATATTTAGAAGAAGTAGAGACTCCTGCTGAATTACCTGTAGTCATAAGCGCTGCTCGTTCCCAACAATTTAGATGGAATAAAGGGGGGGCAGAAAATTTCAGAAAATCGGTGGGCAAGGTATTGCGCGCCCCTCATTTAAGTGGGAAAACCAAATTCCATGGGGTCATGCACCTATTGAACTCTTCTATGTTCTTATGTGTTTTTTTAGTGGGCGTACTCAGTATTCCAATGATGTTTATAAAAAGTACCTTCCCTGAATTGGCGTGGGTATTTGAAGTCACTAGCTTTTTCATTGTCAGTACCATCATACTTTTTGTTTGCTATTGGTTTACCTATAAAAATATTCAAGGCAAAGGAATAGAGCACTTCTTACAATACATTGGCTTATTCTTTACCTTCTTTACGGTAGCCCTTGGATTCTCGCTTCACAACTCACTCGCAGTTTTGGAGGGTCATAGAGGGAAACGTTCTGAATTTGTGAGAACCCCAAAATTCAATATTAATTCCATTAAAGACTCTTGGAAGGGCAACCAATACTTATCCAAGAAGATTTCTCCCAATGTAATTTTGGAAGGATTGCTTATGTGCTATTTCTTTTACGGGATGTACATTGCTGTTCCCTTGAACGATTTTGGGTTATTTCCTTTTCATTTTATGCTGTTTTTAGGCTTTGGATTTGTATTTTTCAAGTCCTTAAGCGCTAAAATATAGGCATGTACTCTTTTTTAAAGCTTTATGTATACCCCCTATCATTCCTGTTAATCATAGGGTTGTTTTATTGGAGTTTTGGCTATGATTTAGACAGGACAGACTCGGTAAAACTCATTGGTTTAGCCGCTGCACTTTTTGCCTTATCATACCAAGTATTAAGACGCACCACTGCACATTTCACCTCCAAAGGAAACACGCTTATTTTTCGCATGCTTTTAGTGGCTGGGATTGTATACCGTTTATTACTGTTTGCTGGAACACCTGAACTATCTCAAGATTTTTATAGGTATATCTGGGATGGGCATTTACTCATCCATCAAATAAACCCCTACATTCACCTCCCAAAAGACATTATTGGAACCGTAGGCCATTTGGTGCCCAATGCCGACTATATCTTTAACAAAATGGGGGAATTGAGCCAAAAGCACTATTCCAATTACCCGCCTATTAGTCAGTACATCTATGGATTGGCCGCCTATGTGGGCGGAGATTCCATTCCAAAATCCATTTTAGTTTTTAAAGTAATTGTTCTATTGGCAGACCTCTGTATTGTAGGGTTGAGTAGCCGCATATTAGCCTTTCTAGGAAAGCCACAATGGAAGGTTTTTTATTACTTTTTAAATCCTTTAGTGATTTTAGAACTCAGCGGCAATCTTCACCTGGAAGGGGTGATGATTGCCTTTTTTCTAGGGGGCATCTGGGCACTGATAAAACTACAAAATCACTCAAAACCTCGCTCAGTGTACATGGCCAGTTTAGCTGAAACAAAGTCGTATAAGACTAAACACAAACAGCAGCAAGCGGTATGGCTTTTTCTAGGCGGATGCCTCATAGCGCTTTCCATTATGACCAAACTCATTCCCATCTTATTTCTTCCCTTCCTATTATTGCCTTTGGGAATTAGAAAAACGCTTATTTTAGGCGGCTGGATAGTGCTATGCGCAGGGATTTTCTGGGGGCCGCTTTTAGAAGAGGGATTTTGGAATTCTTATATGGAAACCATTGGCTTATGGTTTAATAATTTTGAGTTTAATGCCTCCTTTTACAATGTGGTCAAATTCATTGCCATGGAAAACGGCCATTCGGCCTACAGAAGTATTTTGACCTATGGGAAAATCTTACCTTTTTTAATGATGGGAGTGGCTTTAGCTGTTTTTATATGGCAATGGAAAAAAATAACTGGCTTAATAAATACTCCCCACCGCGCGCTTAGTGTGCAATTAAAAAATATCGTAGATCCCTATTTCAAGGAATACCCAAAAGTGGTGCAGGGTTCCATAAACAGTATGCTATTCATGTTTACAGGACATTTATTGGTTGCCACCACGGTACATCCTTGGTACCTTTGTTTTGGAGTCATACTCGCCATTTTCACCCCATTAAAGTATGCCTACCTCTGGAGTGGAATGGTCTTTTTGAGTTATGTAACCTACTCAGATCCAAACTTTAAGGAAAATCTGGGCGTCATTGCCTTAGAATACCTAATAGTATTGGGGTTTCTTTTCTATGAAATTGTTAAAATAAAACGCTTGAAAAACGAATCTGTTAAAAATGTTTAGTTTTTAAACCAAAATGAATGTTCAAAAGCAAACGCTATTCTTTTTTTACCTACATTTGGCATAGTGATTAACAGTACTACATATACAAATTCGAATCCAACGACCTCTTTAAGTGTTGGTTATACCGCGTCTTTCAACGAGGCAGCTTCGAATATGGTAGTCCCCGCCCCTAGGCGCCGCCGCCCGTAAGGGTGTATTTCTTTTTGGAATTAGGTGTGTCCAATTCCCCCTAGCGTGATCATTTATCCTTTTATTTATTTTTATTAATTGTCCATGAAAATTATAATGGCGAACGCGTCTCATTTTAAGTACGCGCCAATTATTTGCGAGACTATTGCAGCTTCTGCTTTGGTTCGCGGCACCGGAATTGCCAAGCGCAGTCCCGAATATATTCAGAGAAAACTCCAGAACGGCAACGCCATTATTGCGTTAGACGGAGAAATCTTTGCCGGTTTTTGCTATATAGAGGTTTGGGGGCATGAGAAATTTGTGGCCAATTCAGGACTTATTGTACATCCTGACTATAGAAACCAAGGCTTGGCAAAAAAAATCAAAAAGGCAGTATTAGCGCTATCCTTAGAGAAATTCCCTGAAGCCAAAATTTTTGGAATTACGACAGGTCTTGCAGTGATGAAAATCAATTATGAGTTGGGTTACAAGCCAGTGACCTTCTCTGAACTCACCACGGATCCTGAGTTTTGGAAAGGTTGCCAAACCTGTAAGAATTTTGACGTACTCACCAGGACAGATCAAAAAATGTGTTTGTGTACAGGCATGCTTTATGAGCATAAAATAAAAAAGAAGCCCCTTAACATCAAAGCCTTTCAACGTTTAAGAAGCATTAAAGAGCAGTTGTTTTTAAAGAAAAATAATACCAGTAGTGCACCTACTGACAAAAATTAAAGAAATGAAAAAATTAGTTTTAGCATACAGTGGCGGTTTAGATACCTCTTACTGCGCCAAATATTTAAGTGCAGACATGGGTTTTGAAGTGCACGCAGTGACGGTAAATACGGGAGGTTTTACTGCTACAGACCTCCAAGAGATGGAGGAAAAAGCGCATGCATTGGGAGCTCATACCTTTAAAGCTATAGATGGTGTGGAGATTTTCTATCAGAAAGTAGTGAAATACCTCATCTTTGGAAATGTGTTAAAAAACAACACTTATCCGCTCTCTGTAAGTGCAGAAAGAATTGTTCAAGCCTTAGAACTCATTGCCTACGCAAAAGAAGTAGGCGCTAGTCACATAGCACATGGAAGTACAGGAGCAGGAAACGACCAAGTGCGTTTTGACCTTATTTTCTCTGTCTTAGCCCCTGAAATAACCATCATTACACCTATTAGAGATTTACAACTCAGTAGAGAACAAGAAATAAACTACCTAAACAGCAAAGGCATCTCCTATTCCTGGGAAAAAGCAAAGTACTCTATTAATAAGGGACTTTGGGGCACTTCAGTTGGGGGAGTAGAAACGTTGGGATCTAAAGATCCCTTACCAGAAGCGGCTTACCCCTCTCCATTAGTAGCAACAGCACCAAAAACTGTAGCGCTACTTTTTGAGAAAGGCCAACTCATAGGTATAGATGGTGTGTTGGGAGCGCCTGTGTCTCAGATTCAGAAACTAGAAAAAATAGCGTCTGCCTATGCCATTGGTAGAGACATACATGTAGGAGATACTATAATTGGTATAAAAGGACGGGTAGGATTTGAGGCTGCTGCTGCGCTTATAATCATTAAAGCCCATGGACTACTTGAAAAACACTGCTTGAGCAAATGGCAGTTACACCAAAAAGACATTCTATCTAGTCTTTATGGGATGCTGCTCCACGAGGGACAGTATTTAGATCCAGTGCTCAGAAATACAGAAGCGTTTTTAACAGACAGTCAAAAGACCGTCAATGGGACTGTATTTGTAAGCCTTTACCCCTATAGATTTACCCTAGATGGAATTGCTTCTGAAAACGACTTAATGGGAGCTGGTTTTGGCACCTATGGAGAAGAAAATAATGCTTGGTCTGCACAAGACGCAAAAGGCTTTATTAAGGTTTTGTCTAATGCAGGACGTATTTACAAACATGTAAACGATGTTAAATAAGGCGCTCCTTATAAGGCAAAGGAGCTAATGTGACCTTGCAAAAGGCATAAAAGGTACATTGAAAATGACTTTCTAAGGGAGTCGAAAATTAAAAAAAATATGATTCAAATTGGTATTATTGGCGGTTCAGGATATACAGGCGGTGAACTCATTAGGTTACTCATACACCACCCAGCAGTAACCATAAACTTTGTGTATAGCCGCACCAAATCGGGTGCACCCATTTACAGCGCCCACGAAGATTTGTTGGGCATTACGGAGCTGTGTTTTACAGACCTAGTGAATCCAAAGGTAGATCTGGTGTTTTTATGCCTGGGTCACGGACATTCTAAAGATTTTTTAGAAAAAAATCCTTTTGGTGAGACCACCAAAATAATTGACCTGAGCACTGATTTTAGGGCCCAAGCCAATGCCTCATTTTTGGGCAAAACATTTATCTATGGACTGCCAGAAAAAAACAAATCTGCCATTGAAAACGCTGCCTATATAGCCAACCCTGGATGTTTTGCCACTGCTTTGCAGTTGGCCCTTTTGCCGCTGGCAAAGGCCCAAAAATTGAGACATCCGGTGCACATAAACGGCACTACAGGAAGTACAGGCGCAGGGATAATTCCAGGAGACAGCACCCACAATAGCTGGCGAAACAACAACCTATCTTGGTACAAAGCCTTCAATCACCAACATTTGGGAGAGGTGAGAGAACAATTGTCATCTGAAGGAGCTGACAGTGGGGTAGCCACAAAGGCGGAATTACCTCCCTTTTATTTCATCCCCAACAGAGGGGCTTTTTCTAGAGGTATTTTCGCCACGCTTTACACAGAGTATGAGGGAGACATTGAATCAGCTAAAACCCTTTACAAATCCTATTATCAAGGGGCGCCTTACACCCATCTTTCTGAATTCCCTATAGATCTAAAACAAGTCACCAATACCAATCAGTGCCACTTGCACCTTCACAAACACGAAGACCAGCTACTGATTACAGTGGCCATTGATAATTTATTAAAAGGGGCTAGCGGGCAGGCTGTACAAAACATGAACCTGCTTTTTGGATGGGAAGAAACGCTGGGATTACAATTAAAAGCCAATCGGTTTTAACAATGATGCTAAGAGACTATAGACAAATAAGGTATGGTCACGCTGTGGATGTGTTTCACATCCATTTTAAAGAGATTTAAATTAAAACAAATAGCTGTTATTCTTCCAAACACAAATTGCAAGTGAAATGAAGAAAAAGCGAAAATAAAGAATTATGAAAATAGGAATTATAGGCGCTGGAAATTTAGGCCAATCTATTGCCAAAGGCATTTTGCATTCAGACGGAGCCACCAGCATGTATTTATCTAAGAGAAATACAGCTTCTCTAGAAGGGTTTAAAAAATTTAATCAGGTTACAGTCACTACTGAAAATGAGGCCCTGGTGAAACATTCAGACATTCTAATTTTCGCGGTACAACCAAGTCAATTCCAAGATATTTTAACGGAAATAAAGGAATTTCTCACAGAAAAGCATGTGCTTATCTCTACCATTACAGGCTTTTCTATCCAAAAGATAGAGGCGCTTATTGGTCACCAACACTTCATTGTGAGGGCCATGCCCAATACGGCCATTTCAGTAGGTGCGTCTATGACCTGTTTGTGTGCAAACGAAGCAGGAGCAAAGAGAATTGCCATTGCCAAAGCTATTTTTGACCGGATGGGAAAAACCATGACTATTCCAGAGACAAAAATGCAGGCGGCCACCGTGATAGGCGCTAGTGGTATTGCCTTTTGGATGCGGCTCATCAGGGCCAATTCTCAGGGAGGCGTACAGTTGGGCTTTGAAGCACAAGACGCCCTGGAAATGGTCGTTCAAACCGCCTTGGGCGCTGCCACTCTTTTACAGGAAAATCAAAGCCATCCGGAGGCAGAAATAGATCTGGTTACCACCCCTCAGGGCTGCACCATTTCTGGTTTAAACGAGATGGAAAACTGCGGTATGAGTGCTGCGTTTATTCAAGGAATACAAAAATCATTTGCTGCCATTAGCAAAATAACACAAGACCAATTATGAAACTCTTTGACGTATACCCTTTATATGACGTCACTCCTGTGAGTGCGAAAGGCTCCGTTTTAACCGATGTAAATGGAACAGCATATATAGACCTATATGGCGGACATGCCGTAATTTCTATTGGCCATAGCCACCCCCATTATACCCAAGCCATAAAAGCCCAGTTAGATAAAATAGCCTTTTACAGCAATGCGGTTCAAAACCCGATTCAAGAAGCCTATGCACAAAAACTAGGGGCCTTGTCCGGACTGGAAGACTACCAATTGTTTTTATGCAACTCAGGAGCAGAAGCCAATGAAAACGCTCTTAAAATGGCTTCCTTTATCAGTGGTAAATCTAAGGTGGTGGCCTTTAAAAACAGTTTTCATGGCCGTACCTCAGCGGCAGTTGCTGTCACAGACAATCCAGCTATTCAAGCCCCCATTAACCAGGGGCACGAGGTTATTTTTGTGGCCCTCAATGATGAAGACGGTCTAAAAAAAGTACTCTCTACAGGAGACGTCTGTGCTGTAATTATTGAATCTATTCAAGGGGTGGGTGGCTTAGACCAACCCACGACCCACTTTTTTAAAACTATTGAAAGTCTTTGCAAAGCGCATGGAGCCCTACTCATTGCAGATGAAGTACAATCTGGCTTTGGTAGGACAGGAGCCTTTTTTGGATTTCAACATCATGGAATAACCCCTGATTTAGTGCCTATTGCCAAAGGAATGGGGAATGGTTTTCCCATTGGTGGGGTATTAATTCATCCTAAATACAAGGGAGTTCACGGGCAGCTTGGCACTACTTTTGGCGGAAATCACTTGGCATGCAGTGCTGCTTTGGCGGTATTAGAAGTCATAGAAGAAGAAGGACTTGTGAAAAAGGCCCAGGACATGGAGGCCTATGTAAAGGAACAAATGAAAACCTTCCCTGCTGAGATTTCTTTAAAAGGAAGGGGACTCATGTTGGGATTGGCCTTCCCTTTTGAGATTGGTGCACTGAGAAAAGAACTATTGTATACGCACCACATATTCACTGGAGCGGCTAAAGACAAGAAAGTCTTGAGAATTCTTCCTGCACTTAATATTACAAAAACACAAATGGCGCACTTTTTTTCTGCCTTAAAAGAAGTATTAAACACCCCCGAATTCCAATCTCACTTTAAATAACCACAAAACAAGTATTAAACAAAACCGAATTTCAATCTTACTTTAAGTAAACCCTAAAGAAATATTCAGAAAATCCGAATTCCAATCTCACTTTAAACAAGTATTAAGCAAACCCGAAATTCAATCTTACTTTAAACAAGCCCTTATGAAGCATTATTTATCCCTTCAAGACATACCAGACTTTGACAAAGCCATCTTAGAGGCCATTGCATTAAAAAAAGATCCTTTATCTGACAAAACACTAGGCCGAGATAAAACCTTGGGGCTTTTGTTTTTTAACGCCAG
>JAQWFV010000121.1 GCA_029238555.1 Flavobacteriaceae bacterium | reverse complement strand
AAATTGACCAAAAAAGTATGGCAGATTTTATTGAAACATTAGATGTTTCTCCAGCTATTAAGCAGGAACTAAAAGCGATTAGCCCAAATAATTACACTGGAATTTAAGGACTATATTTCAACATAAAAAGCCCTAGTCGCCTCATTTCATGGCGCCTAGGGCTTTTTTAATTGCTCGTTAAAATTATATTCCCAAATCTGGAAGCAAGTTTTTAAAATCTTCTGCAGATGCTTTAGACGTCTGAAGCGCTTCTACAAATGGCTTTAGGTATTTAGGATTCATTCCATCTCCAATCACTCTCACAAGTACAAAACCTTCCTGTCCCCCTTTGGCGTAAATGACAACTTCTTTTATAGCGTCTTCTGTACCTAAATAAGAAACAGCGCCTTTGTAATCTTCTGCGTTTAATTTCATGAGCTCCGTATAGGCACTATTCGAAAGAATTTTAAGAACTACGTCAGATTCTACGTCCAATTGAGCTGGCTCATTGATAGATTTTCTGTAAATAAGAACATTGAGTTTTTTCAAAGTAGCTAAGGCCTCTTGCTGGTCTGCCTGTAACGAATCTACCGCTATGTTTAAAATAGAAGACGGCAGTGTGAGACTTATAAAATTGGGGTCTTCTGACTTTTCTACAAAATAGGATTGTAAGGTAGGTCCAGAATTACAAGCAACCATGCTAAGGACCAAAAATACCATTCCCAAGCTCCAGTTGAATCTGTGGTTTAATAGTAGCTTTTTCATTATAACTGCTGTTTTTGGTTTACTTTATTCAGCTCCTGTGGTAAGTTCATTTTAGTAATAAGGGCATTGATCTTGTTGAGATCAATATCTCCGCTTAAAGACAACAATACAGTCTCTATTTGTCTACCATTAATATCTATTTTTTCTAACTCAGAGATCCCTGAAACGAACATTAAAAGTTCTTTTACATGATCGTCATCTTTACCTTCTTGTACGTAAAACTTTATCTGTGTGTTTTCATCAGTAAAACGCATGAGTTCTGAAAGTCTAGAAGATTTCAAATAAGATGCCACATCATTACTCATGGCTGCTGCCACCTGTTTGTCTGTGGTCGTAAAAACTTTTAAACTAGTAATGCTCTTGGCAATATCAATAAAATCCTTGGTTTCTTTGTCTTCTGCAACGACTTCGAACTTGGCCAATAAAGAGAACATACTCTTGCTTATGACCATGGCGCTTACGGACTTTTCATTTTCGTATTTATCGAAAACAGATTGGCTAAAACCAACACTCATGCTGGCTAATAAAAGGGCTGTTAATACTATTTTTTTCATAGTTTCTATTTGTTTTTTGGTTTATAAATTTTTGTTTTTGCTTGTTCAAATTCGTTTAAATAGACTGCAGGGGCAGTGGCTTTTTGGTAGTTTTGGGCTAAAAGAGAAAAAGCTTCTAGTGTTTGCTGGTAGGCTATTTCTGCTTGCTTCTTTTGATAGTAGTTTCTACCAGAAAAAATAGATACTGAGAAAAGCACTGCCACCACTGCCACATGTGACCATTTAGAGGCCCACCATTGAGAAGTGTCTTTTTTATCAGATGTTTTCTGATCATTCCATGGAGACCAGTTCTCTTGCTGCGCAGCCTCAGCAGACGCCTCATGTGAAAGATAGTTGAAAAGTACCTTGTAAGGGGCTAAATCAGCTGGTATGTCTTCATTTTGAAAAAAAGCTTTGAGCGCTTTTTCCTCAGAAACATCCGTTTGTCCCTCTAAATACTTTTCTAGTAGTGTATTAATTTTTTGTAAGTCCATAGGCATGGTTTTTTACTAAGTGTTCTTTTAATGTTTTTCTAGCACGTGAAAGAGCTACTCTTATCGCAGTAGGTTTCATAGCTACTACTGCCTCTATTTCAGCATAGGAAAGGCTCTCAATATCCCTGAGTTGTATGAGCAATCGTTGCACCTCTGGCAATCCCTGCATGGCCTTTTCAACAATGGAGAAACTATCCTTGTACTCCAAAGCATGTGACAGATGATCAGTCGCTTTCTCATAATTCACATGTACCAATCTCAAATGATTTCCCTGTTTAGACTTTAAACGGTCCAAACAGAAATTTTTAGTCATGGTCATGGCGTATGCCTCTAAATTTTTCACAGAAGAAAGGCCGTTTCTTTTTTCCCATAGTTTCAGGGTAATCTCTCCTACCGCATCTTGTGCCTCCTGAGAAGAAACAAGCAACCTCTTGGACACCCTAAAGAGTCTCTCTTGAAGTGGCGTAATAAAAGATATAAATTCGGATTCTTTCATTTTATTCTGTCTGCTTATTAATATAACGAACCAAGGATTGATTTGTTACCAAAAAATTTTTTTTCTGTGCACTTGTGTGTAAATTGTGGTGTTCAATGGTCATTTGTCTTAAATGACTCTAATATATGACACCCTATGAAATTATTTACACAGACTATTTTTAACAAACCATTTTTTGTACTTGCATTGGTTGCATTCATTAGTATATCATGCTCAAAAGAAGACTCACCAGCTCCTACTGTTCCTGACACACCAGATCCCGAACCAACAGCCAAAGACGTTACAGCACATGACTTTATGTGGAAAGCAATGAACTTGTGGTATTTCTGGCAAGCAGATGTGGCAGATTTGTCTGATACTAGATTTACTACAGACAAAGCTTATAATGATTATTTACAAGCTCAAGGAGAACCTAATGAATTTTTTAACGACAAATTGTTATTCTCAGAAGACCGCTTTAGCTATTTAGCAGAAGACTATGTAGATTTGGTACAGTCATTTCAGGGAATTTCTAGAAGCAACGGTTTAGAGTTTGGTTTGAGCCTATTTGCCAATAGTGAAAATGTATATGGTTATGTGAGATACATTGTTCCTGGATCTAACGCTGCTACTGCAGACATTTCTAGGGGAGAAATATTTACAGGGGTAGACGGTCAGACCTTAAACCTAGACAACTATCAAACCCTTTTATTTGGAGACAACATTACCTATACATTAAATATGGCCAGTATAGAAAATAACACCATAGCAAGTAATGGCAAATCCGTTACATTAACAAAGGAAGAAGGCCTGTCAGAAAATCCAGTTTTCCTCACCAAAGTAATTGAAACCAATAGTATTAAAGTAGGCTATATTGTATACAACGGCTTCACGAGTAATTATAACGAAGAACTCAATGAAGCTTTTGGCACTTTAAAAGCAGCGGGCGTAACAGAACTGGTATTAGATTTAAGATACAATCCAGGAGGATCTGTAA
>JAQWFV010000156.1 GCA_029238555.1 Flavobacteriaceae bacterium | reverse complement strand
AAAGAAGCGGTATTGGGTGCCAATGTGGTCCTTACTGCCTCTACTAAAATAATTGATGTTACTGGAGACACTCCTGTGGAGCGTAAAGGATTGGTTCCCGCCAGATCTGTGGTCATTCCAGGAAGTTACACTAAGGAATTCGCTGCTGGTGCTTTCCAAGTACCTTGTGCACTTATCATTGGCACTAGAAAAGAGAGTACAGACAAGAAAACTTCTTTAAACGACGCCCTGAGAACCTATGATGTAGCCGTATAACTAGCCCTTCATCAGGAGAAAGAGCCGGTTTATCTAGTGAACTTGTGCTCTTACACAAGTTTCACTATTTTTATAAACGCTTCACAAGTAGTGGGTTCAATGCCACTGTTGCGGAGCGTTTTAAATGAGGAGACCATGGACATTCAATTGAGGTATAATATAAAAAACCAGCGCTATTATATAATAGCAGGTGCTTTGTTCATTTTATTGTTTGTTATTGAGTTAATAGTCACTAAAGATATTAGTTACTTTAATATAGCTCTCGCATTAACCTACCTAGTTCCTTATATTTATCATAGAAAAGTACCTTTTTTAACCATTCAGAATGGCGTCTTAAAACAACATTGGTGGTTTGGCAAATCTATTAATGCCAAAGAAATTACAGCCATTAAATACTTTGCCGGGGAATATATTGTTAGAAGTGCTCAAAAGGAAATTAGAATAGATACCCACCTCATAGATCCAAGAGACCAACTCCTTTTAACAGACTTTTTAAGAACACATCAAGACAAATGGATAAACGCTATGCCTTTTGCTGAATCCCAAAAGGCGTGAAACAAAGTTTTTCTGCCTTTACAAGGTCCCTAATCGCCCTGTTTTTATCTATAGACGCTTGATTTTTGTAGCCCCTTTTGTGGTCTAAATGAACCACAACAGCACTGTATCTTAGTTGCTTAGATTTTAATCCTAGATTAAATAATCGCTCCCCCAATTCACGGTCTTGTCCGCCGTATTGCATGCGTTCGTCAAAGCCATTTACTTGTACTATGTCTGATTTATAACCAGAGGCGTTATGACCATTCCAACTGGCATTGGTGGGCGTTACAGCATTGAGAAAATTCGCTAAATTACCACTCGCTCTGAGTTTATTATTTTTAAATGAATTTTTAAGTCCTAAATTTTTTAACCAAGAGATATTAAAACAATTTCCATGGGCAATGTCTTCTTTTGTAATGACCTTTGAAATATTCATGGGCAGCATGAAATAGCCCCCTGATAAAAAATAACCTGGTTCCATATGGGCCGCGTGAACAGATAGAAAGTCTTTACGAGGAATACAATCCCCGTCTGTCATAACTATGTAGGGTGCTTTTGAGGCAATGACCGCTTTATTCAAAATTCTAGACTTCTGAAAACCGTCGTCTTCCTGCCATACGTGTACGATGGGGTAAGAAACTACAGACCTCATTTGTTCTATTAAATCTTTGGTTGCTTGTCTGGAGCCGTCGTCTGCGACCACCAATTCAAAATCTTTAAAATCCTGATATTGGAAGCCATAAAGCACTTTTTCTAACCATGCCTCCGCATTATAGGTACTTATTACAACAGAAATGGCAGGTATTTTTGACATGAATAGTAATTTACACGGCAAAAATATAAAACTCTAGGGGCATATGGTTATTTTTACCCCATCAAAGTGATTGCGCTTACTAAAACGAGCTACTTTTAATGAAAGTTAAGGAAATACCCATATCTATTTTTACCTCCAGTTATT
The DNA here is from genome assembly GCA_029238555.1 of Flavobacteriaceae bacterium. Next base: position 3,773 of record JAQWFV010000156.1, on the reverse strand, counting down.
TGGCCTTGCAGCCAACAGCAAGCCTTGTAAATAAGGACAAAAAATATGTGGATGTAGTGGTGTCCCTCACCACCATACCTTCTCGCATAAACAGCATCCATTTAGTGATTAGAAGTCTTTTAAAACAAACGCTTAGCCCCAAAAAAATAGTCCTTTGGGTACATAAAGACTTAGAGAAACAGCTTCCAAAGAGACTCCATAAACTTCGCTCTGATCTTTTTGAAATAAGGCCCACAGAAGGACATTCCTCTCATAGAAAACTCGTTCATTCTTTAAAGGCATATCCCAACACACCCATTGTCACTTGTGACGACGATCTTTTGTATCCTAAAGATTGGCTAGAAAAATTATGGCAATGCGCAGCAAAGCATCCTGATAAAATAATAGCCAACCAAACCCGCTATATTAGGTATCAGGAGAGTGGCGCTGTGAAACCTTATAAACAATGGACTTACCCCTCTAGGATAGAAGACCCTATGGCTATTATTGCCATTGGAGCTGGCGGCGTTTGGTACCCCGTAGGCGCCTTAGATGAGGCAGTCACCGACCAAGACTTGTATATGAGATTGGCGCCCAAGGCAGACGATCTTTGGTTTAAAGCTATGGCTATTTTAAACAACACTGCCACCATCTCACCCACGGAAAAAAGCCGTACCCCTATCCCTATTATTGGATCACAAAAAGTGGCCCTAAAAAAAACCAATATTGGTGCAGACAAGAATAGGGTACAATGGCAAGCATTAGTAGATCATTATGATCTAAAAACCTTATAATACAATTCAATGAGTTTTCAAGACGCCCTAAAAAAAGCTACAGAAGTACTTAAACAAGGAGGCATTATTGTCTACCCTACAGATACCGTTTGGGGCATAGGATGTGATGCCAAAAACAAAGAGGCAGTGGCTAAAATATACGCACTTAAAAAAAGAGCAGATGCCAAATCAATGCTGTGCTTGGTTTCCAATGTAGCCATGTTGGAAAGACACATCCCAGAAGTACCAGATGCGGCATATGACATTATAGATTTAAGTGAAAAGCCCACTACTATTATTTTTGACCATCCCATTGGGGTAGCTTCAAATCTAATAGCCCCCGACAATAGTTTGGGAATTAGAGTGGCTAAAGACAAATTTTGTAGCTATTTAGCACAAAATATTAAAGGTCCATTGGTCTCTACATCGGCCAATTTGGCCGGACAACCTACCCCTAAAAATTTCCAAGAAATAAGCCCGGAGATTTTAAAAGGTGTAGACTATATAGTACCTTTGGAGCCTGAATTTTACACCAATAAGCCCTCTACGATCATTAAACTGACCAACAGCGGCTTGGTGAAAGTGATTAGACCTTAAGTATGAGTCAAGAAAGGCATTTAAAAGCTTTAACACACCCTATTTTTAAAACCCTCTCTGAATGTGCAGACACACTGGGTTGTGAGGCATACGTGATTGGTGGGTTTGTGAGGGATTACTTCCTTAACAGAGGTACGCCTAAAGATATTGACGTAGTGGTTCTGGGGAGTGGGATTACTTTAGCAGAGAAATTGTCAGAAGCCTTAGCCAATCAACCCGAGGTAACGGTATTTAAGAATTATGGTACGGCCATGATAAAATACCAAGACCTAGTCTTAGAGTTTGTAGGGGCTAGAAAAGAAAGTTACACCAGAGATAGCAGAAACCCTGTGGTAGAAAATGGGAGTTTAGAAGACGACCAAAACAGGAGAGATTTTACCATCAACGCTCTCGCACTGGGATTAAATAAAGAAAATTTTGGAATACTTGTAGATCCTTTTAATGGCGTAAAAGCCTTAGAGGAAAAACGCATTGTTACGCCGCTATCCCCTGGTGTTACCTTTAGTGACGACCCTCTGAGAATGCTAAGAGCCATTAGGTTTGCCAGTCAATTAAATTTCATTATAGCCCCTGAGGCATTAGAAGCCATTGAAGCCCACAAGGACCGAATTTCTATTATTTCTAATGAGCGAATTGTAGACGAAATCAATAAAATGATGGCGAGTGACACCCCTATCCTTGGGTTTGAACTCATGCATAAAACAGGTTTGCTCCCTTTTATTTTACCAGAACTAACAGCCTTACAAGGTATTGAAGAGGTAGAAGGTCAAAAACACAAAGACAATTTTTGGCACACGCTAGAAGTAGTAGATAATATTTCAAAAAACACTGAAAATGTTTGGCTCAGATGGGCTGCTTTATTGCACGACATTGGAAAGGCACCTACCAAGCGTTTTGATAAAAAAATAGGCTGGACCTTCCATGGACATGAATTTGTGGGCTCTAAAATGGTCTATAAACTCTTCAAAAGACTGCACATGCCTTTGAACGAAAAAATGAAATACGTTCAAAAGCTGGTTTTGATGAGCTCAAGACCTATTGTCCTAGCAGAAGACTTTGTCACAGATGCAGCAGTAAGAAGACTGGTTTTTGACGCGGGAGAACACGTAGAGGACCTCATGACTTTGTGTGAAGCAGACATTACTACCAAAAACCCATACAAAAAAAAGAAGTACAAAAACAACTTCAAGATAGTGAGGCAAAAAATTGAAGAAGTAGAAGCCAGAGACCACGTTCGTAATTTTCAACCACCAGTGAGTGGTGAAGAAATAATGAATACTTTTGGATTAAAGCCTTCAAAAGAAATTGGCATGATCAAAGAAGCCATTAAAGAAGCTATTTTAGAAGGAGATATTCCTAATGATTACCAAGCAGCATATACCTTTATGCTAGCCAAAGGAAAGTCATTAGGCTTAACAAAAACAGCTTAATTAATATGAACAATACTTTTTATCGGTTCGCAAAATGGAGCTTAGTACTTGTGTATCTCGTGATTGTAGCGGGTGCATTGGTTAGAATGACCGGTAGTGGTATGGGCTGCCCAGACTGGCCAAAATGCTTTGGGTATTACATCCCTCCAACCAATGAAGAAACGCTGCAATGGTCTCCAGAACGAGATTTTGAAAAAGGACAAGTCATTATTTACAAGGAGGGTCTTTTAGTGGCAAAAAAAGACTTCAAGACCAATACTGTAATAGATTTAGAGGCTTGGGAACCCTATACCAAACACGACTACGCAGTCTTTAATCCCTACCATACTTGGGTAGAGTTTCTCAACAGACTCGTTGGGGCTGTAGCTGGTTTAGCCACCCTTGTATTGGCTTTTTTAAGCCTGCGATATTGGAAAGAAAACAAGCCAATAACCCTCTTGTCATTTGGGGTAGTTTTGGGGATGGGGTTCCAAGCCTGGCTCGGTGCCACAGTAGTCTATTCCGTATTAGCCCCTGTGAAAATAACCACCCATATGCTCATGGCATTGGCCATTGTAGCTGCGCTTATATTGATTCTACAAAAAGCAAACCCAAGCAAAGAAAACACCATATATAGCTCCAACTTTCACAAAGCCATATCCCTCTTACTTTTCATATTCCTGTTACAAATTGTTTTTGGCACTCAGGTAAGAGAATTTGTAGACCACCAGTTAGAGGCCGGTCTAAGCAAAGAAAATTGGTTGCTCCAGCCAAACCTCATTTTTTACCTGCACAGATCCTTTTCTTTACTTCCATTAGGACTGGCGGGCTACTTGTTTTGGATGCATCAAAAACAACAACTAGGATTTGCCATGACAAAATCCCTTTTGGGCGCTATGTTTATAGCTGCCTTTAGTGGAATGGCCATGTACTATATAGATTTCCCTCTGGGTACACAGCCCATTCATTTGGTCATTGCGGCCCTACTTTTTGGACAAATTTTCTATTTATTCCT
>JAQWFV010000110.1 GCA_029238555.1 Flavobacteriaceae bacterium | reverse complement strand
CCTTTTTCAATCTCTTCTCTAATAAACTTAAATACCCCAAGTCTGTGAGCATCTGATCGCCAAACAGTTTTAATTTCTTTTCTCCCCGGCGGAAGCTCGTCTATAATTGAAATATCTAAATCTCCGTAAATACTCATGGCTAAAGTCCTGGGTATAGGAGTGGCCGTCATGACCAATACATGTGGAGGTATGGTATTTTTATGCCATAATTTTGCCCTTTGAGCCACACCAAATCTGTGTTGTTCATCTATAATGGCAAGACCAAGGTTTTTGTAAACCACCGTGTCTTCCAGTAAGGCATGGGTGCCTATTAATACTTTTAATTCCCCTTCTTGTAGACTTTCTAGCAAAGGTTTTCTAGCACTTTTTTTAACGCTTCCCGTCAGTAGTGCCACTTGAATTCCTAAGGGTTCTAAAAGTTCGGAAACCCCTTTGAAGTGCTGGTTGGCAAGTATTTCTGTGGGCGCCATTAAGCAGGCTTGATAGCCATTGTCCAAAGCGAATAAAATACTCATTACAGCTACGATTGTTTTGCCAGATCCAACATCTCCTTGAAGCAATCTATTCATCTGTGCATTGCTCCCAACGTCTGTTCTAATTTCCTTAATGACCCTTTTTTGAGCATTGGTGAGTTGAAAAGGTAAGTAATTGTTGTAAAAGTCATTAAAATACGCCCCTACCTCATTAAAAGGCAGGCCTTTAATTTTCTTTTTCCGGATAAGATTCTTTCGAATAAGCTGTAGTTGGATAAAAAATAACTCTTCAAATTTTAATCTAGCCGCAGCTCTGCTGAGCATTTTTGCATCTTTAGGAAAGTGTATGTGAAACAATGCGGTGGAGCGTTGTAATAATTTTAAATGGTCTAAAATGCTATCAGAAAGCGTTTCCTCAAAAGCACTGCCACACTCGTTAAAAAGCTGTTCCATTGCTCTTAGCATAAACCTATTACCCATATTAGCATTAGAAAGTCTTTCTGTACTGGGATAAATGGCCTGTAATCCTATCCTGTTAGTGGCCTGGTAATTTTCCAACAACTCCATATCTGGATGGGCCATGCTAAACTTCCCTTGAAATACCGAGATTTTACCAAATATAACATAGGGTGTATTGGGTTTAATACTTTCTTTAATCCATTTTGCGCCTTTAAACCAAACCAATTCCATAGTCCCTGTGCTGTCTGAAAACTTAGCGACCAATCTACTCCCTTTCTTTTGAGCTATGGTCTCTATTTGGGTAATTACCCCAACAATTTGAACCTCTGCTTGAGAGGTTTCTAATTGGTTGATATGGTGGAATTGTGTTCTGTCTACATACCTATTGGGAAAAAAATGTAACAGGTCTTGATACGTATGTATGCCCAATTGCTCCTTTAAAAGTTTTGCTCTTGTAGGACCTATCGTTTTAAGGTAGGCAATAGGAGTTTGGAGCAGGGCTGAATTCATGCTATAAATGTAACTTTTAAGTGTGATTTTTCCAATAGAAATTTATTTGAATCCTTTATAAAGCACCATATTTTACTACATTTATAGATCAGTTAAGATGAGCTTATGAAAAAAGCATTAGTGATTTCCGGAGGAGGCAGTAAGGGGGCATTTGCAGGAGGTGTGGCCCAATATCTCATGAGAAATCAGGGAAGAGAATACGGCATTTTTGTGGGGACTTCCACAGGGAGTTTGCTCATTCCGCAATTGGCTTTAAATAATTTAGAGAAATTACACCACGCTTATACCAATGTCAATCAGAGAAGTATTTTTGATGTAAATCCTTTTGTAGTTAAAAAAAAGGGAGACAGGGAGTATGTGACCATTAATTATATCACGACCTTATTTCAATTCTTAAGAAGGAAAAGAACTTTTGGAGAGAGTAATAATTTGAGAAAAACTATCGCTAAAAATTTTAGTAGGGCCTCTTTCGAAATGTTATTAAAAGGAGACAAGGAAGTTGTTGTGAGTGTTTCTAATCTCTCTAAAAATAGAGTAGAGTATAAATCTATACATGATTACGACTACGAAACCTTTGTAGATTGGATCTGGATGTCTTGTAATTACATCCCTTTCATGTCTTTAGTGACTAAAGATGGTTATGAATACGGAGATGGTGGTTTAGGATCTGTAGTACCCATAAGAGAAGCGATTAGAAGGGGAGCGAAGGAGGTCGATGTGATTATTTTAGAATCAGAAAACATGGACCACAATAAAGTATTAGGAAAAAACCCATTCTCTTTAATGATCAGTATTTTTGGATTTGTATTGGATCAAATTGAGTATCATGACATCTCAGAGGGTATATTAGCCGCAAAGCACAATGGGGTTCAATTGAATTTGTATTATACACCAACGAAATTAACAGAGAATTCTTTGGTATTTAATAAAAAGCGAATGGCAGAGTGGTGGGAGCAAGGTTTGGCTTATGCTCAGGAGAAATTCAAATCCAATTCTTCTCCTTTACCTCAAAAAAAAGAAATGTATTAGCCCAAACAAAAAGCCTCGTAAAAACGAGGCTTTTTTAATATTTAGTTAGGAATATAAAGCGATTAAGCCCTACTGAGACAAATAGTCTAAGGCCATTTCAGAAAGTGTTTTTACACCCAATAACATTCCAGCATCATCAATTTTGAAGTCTGGAGTGTGGTGAGGAAAAGCTTCCTGATTACCTGGTGTATTGCCTCCTAAAAAGAAATAGAATCCTGGTACTTTTTCTTGGAAAAAAGAAAAATCTTCTGCCCCTGTAATGGCTTTCATAAGCATTACCTGGTCTTTACCTGCAGTTTTTTGTAGTGTGGGTAACATTTGTCCTACCAAGTTAGCGTCGTTATAGGTAATAGCCGCACCGTTGACAATTTCTACGGTAGCTGTTCCACCGTATGCAGTAGCTATAGCAGAAACCATTTCTTTCATTCGCTTGCCAATATGATCCCTCATTTTATAATCAAGCGTTCTGATAGTCCCTACCATTTCAGCAGTTTCAGGAATGATGTTAAAACGAACACCAGCTGTTATTTTACCTACTGTAATCACAGCAGCTTCGTTGGTTAGATCAGATTCTCTAGAAATGATGGTTTGTAGACCGTCAATAATTTTTGCACTGATTAAAATAGGATCCACACCCCCCCAAGGCTGAGAACCATGGGTTTGTTTTCCTTGCACTTTAATTACAAAACGATCAGAGGCAGCCATTGCGCCTAGGGGCTTATATCCGATCATACCTACAGGGAGCACAGAATTAATGTGTAAGCCAAAAATTGCATCGACCGAAGGGTTTTCTAAGACGCCCTCTTTAACCATGAGCGACGCGCCCCCTTCTTCTCCTGGTGGTGGACCTTCTTCAGCAGGTTGAAATACAAATTTCACAGTACCTTTTATCTTGTCTTTGTGTTTGCTTAAAACAGAAGCTACCCCCATAAGAATGGCCGTATGGGTATCGTGACCGCAGGCGTGCATTACGCCAACTTTTTCCCCCATAAAAGTACCTTTTACGGTAGATTTAAAAGGCAGATCATTGCGCTCCGTAACAGGCAATGCGTCTATGTCTGCTCTTAGTGCCACAACTTTTCCGGGAAGATCCCCTTTTAAAATACCCACAACCCCTGTTTTTGCCACCCCGGTGGTTACTTCAATGCCTAAACTTTTGAGATGGGCTGCAATTTTAGCAGCGGTTTTAAATTCTTGGTTAGAGAGTTCGGGATTCTGATGTATGTCATGGCGCCACTCAATGACCTGAGCTTCTATTTTTTCATAGTCGGAGACAGGTAATTGGAGTTGTGCTTGGGCAAAAGTTCCCAGTCCTAAAAAAATGGCTACTACTGTTTTTTTCATAAGTTTATTAAAATGATTGGTTATCTGTTTAAATATACTCATATTATTAAAACCATTGTTTCTAGGGCTCTTTTTTGTTTATAATTATTGGTTGTTCTCGCTTAAGAAACGCATATTAATAGTTAAATTTATACCCTAAAGATCGCATATTGAAAAACTACATAGAAAGCTTAAATGAGGCTCAGAAAGCCCCAGTACTTCATAAAGATGGCCCCTTAATGGTCATAGCAGGCGCGGGTTCTGGAAAGACTAGGGTACTCACCATAAGAATTGCGCATCTCATGTCTCTTGGGGTAGATTCTTTTAATATTCTCGCCTTAACTTTTACCAATAAGGCGGCTAGAGAGATGAAGCATAGGATCTCTACAATAGTAGGTGGTGCAGAGGCTAAGAATCTATGGATGGGAACTTTTCACTCTGTGTTTGCCAAATTATTGCGGTTTGACGGCGATAAACTGGGTTACCCTAGCAATTTCACTATATACGATACGCAAGATTCTCAAAGACTTATTGCTTCCATTATTAAAGAAATGGGACTGGACAAGGATATCTATAAATACAAGCAAATTCAGAATAGAATATCTTCTTATAAAAACAGTTTAATAACCGTTAAAGCCTATCACAACAATCCAGACCTTCTCGAGGCAGACGCTATGGCTAAAAGACCTCAAACCGGCGCTATTTACAAGGAATATGTAGACCGTTGTTTTAAGGCCGGTGCCATGGATTTTGATGATTTACTCTTGCGTACCAATGAACTTCTAACCAGATTTCCTGAGGTGCTTATGAAGTACCAAAACAGGTTTAAATACATCTTAGTAGATGAGTACCAAGATACCAACCACTCGCAGTATTTAATCGTAAAAGCCCTTTCAGATAGGTACCAGAACATTTGTGTTGTAGGAGATGACGCCCAAAGTATTTACTCTTTTAGAGGCGCCAATATAGACAACATATTAAATTTCCAGAAAGATTACGATCAGGTAGCTCAATACAGATTAGAGCAGAATTATAGGTCTACAGACAATATTGTAAAAGCAGCCAATAGCATTATTTCCAACAATACCAATCAATTAGACAAGGTAGTATGGACCTCTAACGATCCAGGGGAATTAATCACTGTTCACAGATCACCAACAGATGCAGAAGAGGGAAGGTTTGTTGCCGGAAGTATTTTAGAAACTAAAATGCAAGAACAACTTCCAAACAGTTCCTTTGCGGTACTTTACAGAACCAATTCACAATCTAGGGCCATAGAAGACGCCCTGAGGAAAAGAGATATTGGCTATAGAATTTTTGGAGGGCTTTCTTTTTATCAAAGAAAAGAGATTAAAGATGTATTAGCCTATTTAAGGTTGGTGATTAACCCTAAAGATGAGGAGGCTCTAAAGCGTATTATAAATTTTCCAGCTAGGGGAATTGGTCAGAGTACTTTGGATAAATTGGTGGTTGCAGCAAACCATTACGGCAGGTCTATTTTTGAAGTGATGGAACATTTAGACACCATTCCACTTCAGATAAACAGTGGTACTAAGCGCAAATTAGAAGATTTTGTCACCATGATCAAAAGTTATCAGGTGCTCAACGAGACGGCAGACGCATTTACGCTCTCTGAGCATGTGGCTAAAAAGTCTGGCCTACTTTTGGAATTCAAAAAAGACGGGACTCCTGAAGGAATTGCTAAAATGGAAAATATAGAGGAACTCCTCAACGGTATTAAGGACTTTGTCGATGGCCAGCAAGAGCTGGCCGATGCTACAGGAAATATTGCTGAATTTCTTGAAGATGTATCTCTTGCAACAGACTTAGATAAAGAGGTTGGAGATGAAGATAGGGTAGCGCTAATGACCATTCATATGGCTAAGGGTCTTGAGTTCCCTGTAGTGTATGTAGTGGGAATGGAAGAAGATCTTTTTCCTTCTGCGATGAGTATGAACACTAGGTCAGAACTAGAGGAGGAGCGAAGGCTTTTTTATGTAGCCCTCACTAGAGCAGAAAAAAAGGCCTATTTGACTTATGCCCAAACAAGATACAGATGGGGTAAACTCGTAGACGCTGAACCTTCTAGATTTATAGAGGAAATAGACGACAGTTTCTTAGACATGCAAGTACCAATTGATTCTTACCGATATAAACCTATGATAGATGCAGATATTTTTGGCGATGTAGACAAAAGTAAACTGCGACAAACCAAACCAGTTTCTTCCACACCACCGAGCTCCTTTAGACCTAAAGAGAACCAATTGAGAAAGCTTAGAAAAATTAAGCCAGATTTATCTAGTCCTATTGGAAATGGAGAAGATGACATTGAATTAGTGGCTGGCTCCCTAGTAAAACACAGTAGGTTTGGTGGTGGAAAGGTAATCTCTTTGGAAGGAGTAGGAGCAGATAAGAAGGCTACTATTGACTTTGAGATTGGTGGTCTTAAAAAACTGATCCTTCGTTTTGCGAAATTAGAAGTAATGTCTTAAAAAATATGGGGCAATTAATCAAAATATATCCAGAAAATCCTCAGGAGTCTGCTTTGGAAAAGGTAGTACGTGCACTTAGAGAGGGTGCGCTTATTATTTACCCAACAGATACTGTTTATGGCATTGGTTGTGATATTACCAATAATAAAGCTTTGGAGAAGTTGGCCAAATTAAAAGGCGTAAAGCTTGAAAAAGCTACCTGGTCTTTTATTTGTGCAGATCTCAGTAATATCTCTGACTATGTGAAACAAATTGATACGGCTACCTTTAAAATTTTAAAACGATCCTTACCTGGCCCCTATACTTTTGTGCTTCCCGGTAATAACAACCTTCCAAAAGCTTTTAAGAAGCGTAAAACTGTTGGGATTAGAGTGCCAGATCACTCTATTCCAAAAAAGATAGTAGAAATGCTTGGAAATCCTATAGTTTCTACTTCAATTTATGATCCAGATGAGTTGCTAGAATACACCACAGATCCAGAGCTTATATTTGAAAAATGGGCTCCGCATGTTGCCTTTGTAGTAGATGGGGGTTATGGAGATAATGTGCCTTCTACTATTGTAGATTTATCTGGAGATGCTCCTGAATTGATTCGTCAAGGTAAAGGGGACTTTGATATGTTTTAGAAGTGATTTGTTTTAGGGGTAATTTTTTTAATGGTAATTTGTTTCGTATTGAAAAAGACATTCGATTAAAAATTGGAATGCGATTAAAAAAAAATGCCACCCATAGGGTGGCATTTTTAGTATCATGTTTGCAAAAACTTAGTTAATTGCAGCATCTTTTAATCCTTCTTCGATCATAGTATAGAACTGATCAATTTTAGGAAGAACAACGATTCTAGTTCTTCTGTTTTTAGACAGTTCTGAAGAAACTGGTACATACTCAGCTCTACCAGCTGCAGTCATACGCTTAGGATCTACACCAAAATCTTTTTGTAGCATTCTTACTACTGAAGTAGCTCTCTTCACAGATAAATCCCAGTTGTCTACTAAGTCTCCTTTAGAGAAACTTCTTTCATCTGTATGGCCTTCTACCATAAATTCGAAATCTGGTTTGTTATTAACCACTTTAGCTACTTTTTCTAATACAGACTTCGCTTTATTAGATACTACATAACTACCAGTGTTAAATAATAACTTGTCAGAGATAGATACAAAAACAACGCCTTTCTCTACGCTAATCTCAATATCTTCATCATCTAAGTTGCTCAATACACCTTTCAGACTTTGAACCAATGCAAGGTTAACAGAATCTCTTCTGGTGACAGCATTGTTTAATTTGCGAATAGTCAGGTCTTTCTCTTTTAAACTTTCTAAAGAGCGCTCTAAATTGTCTGCTCCTTTAGAAGTTAATGTAGTTAGGTTACCAAGGTTGTTAATCAGTTCTTGATTATTTGCTTTTAAATAAGCATTTTGATCTTCAAGTAACTGCAAACGAGCAGTGTCTTCTAGACAGCTGTTCAATTTAACCGTAGCTGAATTGAGTAAGTCTTGGGTTTCTTTTTGTTTTGCTTCTAAGTCTGTGTATTTTTTTTGAGATACACAAGAAGAAAGTAATAGTGTGGCGCCTAAGCAGCCAAGGATGATTTTTTTCATGGGTTGGAAAAATATAATTAGTACATCAAATTTATCTTTTATTCTTTTAATAGCGAATGTAAGTTAGTTAATCTTTTACTAAAAGCGAAAACTTTTTTAACCCCCTCACATAATGAGACCAAACTATTGATGTGGTCCTGTAATATTTGAGGTGTTTTTTTGGGCGTGGGTATTTTTTAAAAGCCCTAACGGCCCCTTTATAAAAACCAAAATGGGCATGAATAATTGCCAAACAATGACTGAACTTACCTTGAATAATGAATCTACCTCCAGCAATCCCATCAAGTATAAGCCTGATAAAAATCACTATTAAGGCCCTTTTTAAAGGCATGTTTTTTAATATTGAAAAAAGAGAGTTTCTAAAATTTAGAAATGTTTTTTTAGGGTTCATATTGCTCAGGGTTGAGCCACCCAAATGAAACACAGTACTACTTCCGAGATACATGACTTTGTACCCAAGATTTCTTGCCCTCCAGCAAAGGTCTATCTCCTCTTGGTGGGCAAAGTAAGTTTCGTCAAAACCATTGAGTAAAAGAAATACCTCCCTTCTAATGAACATACAAGCTCCAGTGGCCCAAAAAATTTCAGTGTTGTCGTTGTATTGGCCTAGGTCTTGTTCTATGTGTTGAAATATTCTTCCACGGCAAAAAGGATAACCCAATGCGTCTAAATAGCCCCCTGCTGCTCCGGCGTATTCAAAATGTGTTTTTTTTAATTCATCTAAAATTTTAGGCTGTGCTATAGCCAATTGTGCGTCTGAATTAAAGGCTGTTAATATAGGCACTAGCCAATTTTCAGCGGGGGAAACGTCTGAATTCAGTAAACAAAATAGGGGTTCACTTATTTGTTGTAAGGCCAAATTATACCCACCAGCAAAACCATTGTTATGGGGCATTTCTATGATGGTAACCTGGGGAAATTGTTCTTTTAAAAGTATTATTGAACTATCTGTAGATCCGTTGTCTGCCACATATATATGTGCCATTTCTCCACTGTTTTTAAGAACAGCAGGAAGGAATCGCTCCAATAAAGCGGCTCCATTCCAATTGAGTATTACTACGGCTATTTGTTTCACAGGATTTTTTTAAATGACAAATTAAGGGATATATTCAGGAATACTTTCTACAAAAGTATAATTTTCTGCTTCTTTGTCTATAACGCAATAATAGTGAGATAAACCATTTGTTACCATGAGCAATTCGGCATTTAAGCTCAAATTATATCGGGCAATTTGATCAAATGTTTCTTGGCTAATTTTTATTTCAGGTGCTTTACATTCTACCAATAAATAGATGCTACCATCTTTATTAAAAATAACCACGTCGACCCTTTTTGTCAATCCGTTAACAAGAATTTTTTTTTCAACATTAATAAGGCTTTTAGGATATTTCTTTTCGTAAATTAAATACCATATTAAATGTTGTCTTACCCATTCCTCTGCTTGTATTTGGACAAATTTTTTCCTGATAATATCAAAAACATAGGGCTTATTTTCCCTATTTTTGATTCTGAAAGGATAGGTTGGAAAGTTTAAAACTTGCATGTTGCAAATTTGATGAATTAAATTGAATGGAAGAAGCAAAGTTAATTGCTAGTGAAATAAATAAGGGAAATTTTAGCCCGCTCTATTTGCTTTATGGAGATGAGCCTTACTACATAGACGCTATTTCCAATTTAATTGAGCAAAAGGCACTTGCTGAAGAAGAGAAAGCTTTCAATCAATTAATTGTCTATGGAAAAGATGCCCTTATAGAAGATATTGTCTCACAAGCCAAGCGCTACCCAATGATGGCAGAAAGGCAATTAATTATTGTCAAAGAAGCACAACATCTCTCCAGACAAATAGATGGCCTTCAAGAGTATGCAAAACAACCCCTACAAACAACTATTTTAGTACTTTGCTATAAATACCAAAAACCAGATAAAAGAAAAGGCGTTTTTAAAGCTTTTCAAAAAAATGGAACTACTTTGGAGTCCAAAAAAATTTATGACAATAAAATTCCTTCTTGGATTAATGACTTAATTCAACGTAAGGGATTTTCAGCCCAACCAGCTGTTCCTCATTTGTTATTTGAATTTCTTGGTACAGATTTGAGTAGGATTGAAAAAGAAATAGACAAGTTGTCTATTCACATAGAAAAAGGCGCTTTAATTACTCCAGATATAGTTGAGCAGCACATTGGTATTAGTAAAGATTACAACAACTTTGAATTAAAAAAAGCCATTGGTGAAAGAGATATTTTAAAAGCATTTAAGATTGTGCATTATTTTGCTCACAATCCAAAAGACAATCCTTTTTTAATGACAGTATCTATTCTACACGGTTTTTTTACTCAAATTATGCAATATCACGGGCTTACAGATCACAATCCAAGCCATGTAGCAGCAAGTTTAGGGATTTCCCCATTTTTCATTAATGAAATTAAAAGTGCGGCAAAACAGTACCCCATGAAAAGAGTGAGTCAAATCTTAAAAACACTTAAGGACTTAGACCTTAAAAATAAAGGACTAGGTGCTCCAACGGACCACGAAAATTTACTCAAGGAATTATTGATTAAAATACTGTAATCAAGGATTAAGCTATTGCTAGGATTCAAGCGGCTTAAAAGCTGGAGTCAATTTTACTGATATATTAAATAAACTAATTTTTAAGTTAACACAACCTAAGAAAAGGTAAAGAGCAGCGAGCAATGTAGTGTTTCTATCTTAAATTACAATTCAGGATAGGCGCTTGGATTAGACTCGTTCATGATGTTGTAAATACCTTCAAAAATGTCTTCTGCGTTTGGCTTAGAAAAATAATCACCGTCACTTGCGTATGCAGGTCTATGAGCCTTTGCAGTTAAGGTAGTTGGCTGTGTGTCTAAGTACTTAAAAGCCCCCTGTTTTTCTATGATTTCTTGTATTAAATAAGCGGCACAACCTCCTGGAACATCCTCATCTATTACGATGAGTCTGTTTGTTTTTTTAACACTTTCTAATACGTCATGCTTAAGATCAAAAGGCAAGAGACTTTGAGCGTCTATGAGTTCAATATCTATGTCGTAATTTTGAAGCGAACCGATTACTTGTTCTACTATCCTCAGGGTTGAACCATAGGAGAGCACTGTGATATCTTTACCCTCTTTTAAAATATCTACCACACCAATAGGCGTACATATTTCAGATAAATTATTAGGCATACGCTCTTTTAACCTGTAGCCATTTAAACTTTCAATGACAATAGCAGGTTCGTCGCTTTTCATCAATGTGTTATAAAAACCAGCTGCAACAGTCATATTTCTTGGAGTTAAGATATACATTCCTCTTAAAAAATGAATGAGACCACCCATTTGAGATCCAGAATGCCAGATACCCTCTAACCTATGTCCCCTTGTTCTAACAATTAATGGTGCTTTTTGTTTTCCAAAAGTCCTATAGCGCAAAGAAGCCAAATCATCACTGAGTGTTTGCAACGCGTAAAGCATATAATCTAGGTATTGAATCTCAGCAACAGGTCTTAAACCCCTGAGCGCCATTCCAATTCCCTGTCCTATAATGCTGGCTTCTCTAATACCCGTATCTGCTACTCTGGTTTCACCATACTTTTTTTGTAAACCCTCTAAACCTTGATTTACGTCTCCAATAGTTCCACTGTCTTCCCCAAAAATCAAAAACTCAGGATATTTTTCTAACAGTTGATCAAAGTTATCTCTAAGAATGAGCCTTCCATCTACCATAGTTGCATCTTCGCTGTAACTAGGAGGAATAGCAGGCATATTGGTCGCTTTATTTTCATGCTCACTGTACAAGTGTGCACTGTAGATTGGTTGCATTTCTGTCATAAAGCGCAACAACCAATTTTTAAGCATTTCGCGTTCTTTGGTTTGTTCGCCAATTAACCCTCTAAGGGCTAATCTTGCCTTTGATGCCAGGTCTTTTTTTATAGGCTCTTCAATAGCGATCAAGTCGTTAAGAATACTTGTAATAGCTGCTTTATTTTGAGTGTTTTCTGAAACAGACCTAAGTACTTTTACCAAATCTTTCTTATAAGCCAAATGAGGGGCTAAGAATTCAGACCAAGCCTCTTTCTTTGCATTCCGCACCTCTCTTTTAATATCTTTTTCAATCTCAAGCAGACGTTCCTCATCTGCAAAACCATTTTCTAGAATCCAAGACCTAAATTTTACATTA
>JAQWFV010000129.1 GCA_029238555.1 Flavobacteriaceae bacterium | reverse complement strand
TATCAAAAAGGGACTACTCATTCGATCATTCAATTTAAAGGATTTAAGATCTTTCCACAAGTTTGTTATGACCTTCGTTTTCCTAGTTGGTCCCGAAACACCCATAACTACGACCTCTTGTTGTATGTAGCGAATTGGCCTGCTCCTAGAATTCACGCCTGGGATACTTTACTCAAAGCCAGGGCTATAGAGAATATGACCTTTTGTGTAGGGGTTAATAGACTTGGATCAGATCCCAACGGGCATGAATACCCGGGACATTCTGCGGCATACGATTGTTTTGGTAAAGAAATGCTCTTTTCCAATCAAGAGGGGGTTCACCTTGTTTCTTTAAATAAAGAATCTTTAGAAATAGCGCGCGTAAACTTTCCCTTTTTAAAAGACAGGGATACTTTTAATTTAATTGGGTAAGATAAAGGTTTCTTCAAATTCCCAATTGGCCCTTACCTCTAGTAGTTCAGGGAAATATGATACGGGTTCTGGTTGAATCCTTTTCAGGTAATTTCCGGTATCCCAAACCCCATTTTTATTACCGTCATAAATAACCCTTAATTTATAATTTAAAGGCTCCAGGTGTTCAAAAAAGAATTCAGTCGTTGGCGCACCAATTTGCTCCCTGAGGACCACTTCCTTTTCATCGGTAAGCTGCACAATCATTTGACTGCTACTCGTAGTTTTTAATTTTAGTTTTAAGGTGCCGTAGGCCTCTAGGGGCTTAGTAGCCAACTCATAGGAAATGGTGTCGTTTTTATTTTCAAATAAATCTTCAATAGCCCCAGGGAACATTTGAATTCTAAATCGCTGGGCTGGTTTCACCTCAAAGCGAAGGCCCATTTTGTTTTCTAGACTGTCTATAAAAGCTGTGAACGGGACAGATAGGGTATCTATATCAGTAATGAAAATCTGCGATTCATTGAGTTTGTGAATAGGCGTATTTACCTCTAAGTAATAAGGTTTTGAAAAAGGGACATTTCCTCTTTTTTCAGCTGTGATCATGAGTGAATCTGCCTTAATTTTTCTCGTCTTCACCGTAAATGTGTCTATTTTTTGGGTGGGAATGTGTTTGACAAAGAAATTTAATGAGTCTACTTCATAGGGGGTAAACCAAAAATTAAGGCTGTCTTTTCCGCGCTCTTTTAAGATTCTTGTTTTTACAGAGTCTGGTATATTGGTCCAGGCTGTAATCTCAATATCTTTTGCCAAACCACTATAGCCAAAAGTAATTTTATTGGCCGCTTCTAATTTTGGTTTCACCGCCCTATAGTTAGGAATTTCTTTAAACATCTTTATGCCTATAAAGCTATCTTTAGGAATTTCAATAAAGCGATCTAAGAATCCGATCTTCTCTTGGCTCTGGTCAAATAATGTATTGTTGTTTTCATCTTTAAGTGCTACCATAGCATATTTGCCAGCGCTCAAGTTTTTTAGCTTAAAAACAATTAAGCTGTCCAAGGTATTGGTAATGTAGTTGGGTTGTTTTTTATAGACGGTAGAATCGTTATAGGTACTGTCTACACGGTAAAGCATAACACTCACATATCGGTCTGCTTCTGCATTTAAGGCGTCGTCTACAATGCCGGCCATTTGAAGTGAGTCAATAAATGGGCCAGTAGACATTACGTAACTGAGATAATCATTGGGGTTTCCTTCATTAAAATCAACAATAGACTGACCAAAATTAAAGGAGTAAGTGGTGTTTTCTTGTAAGGTATCCTTAAGAATAATTTCCAGTACTTTACTCGCCCTGTTTTGAGGCTTAATTTCTGGGTTGTATTTTAAGGGAGGAGACACAACCAATTGGCTTTGTACGTCTTTAAGTTGAACATACTCATCAAAGAGCAATTTTATTTTTTGACCTTTAAAAGAAACCGATAAATTAGACGGAAAGGCTTTGATTAATTCAGGGCCCTCGAGGTCTTTTTCTCCACCAGAGGGTGACCCTCTTTTAGCGCATTGCACCAATGCAAACAAAGACAAAAAAATAAAAATAAGCCCTGTAATTTTACGCATAATTCACCGAGGTAATATCCAAGTACAAAGTAAGCACTTTTTTTAGGATCATAGAAACGAAAAACACCTCTGTAATAACTGTGTTTTTTATTCTAGTATTCAACGCACTACAGCAATTGTGGCAAAGTAAATTTCAATCCCTGTACAGTCCTTAAAGGCATTTGCACAGGAAGTTAATGTGGCGCCAGTAGTCATAATGTCATCTATGAGGAGTATTTTTTTATGATAAAATTGCTGAGGTTCTTTTAATTGGTATAGCGCTAAAGAAGTGTGGGATCTAAGGAGTCT
This sequence comes from Flavobacteriaceae bacterium, assembly GCA_029238555.1. The sequence goes on along the minus strand of JAQWFV010000129.1, from coordinate 2,892 downwards.
GTTTTTTTTAGTTTGCGTCTTGGTATTGGCGGTTTTAACCAAGTATTTCTCATTAAAATGCGCTTCGATTGTACCGGCCAATGTTTTGCCATAAAGGCTTAGTTGGTTGTAGCCTCGTTTTTTTTTCTTTTTGTAGTGAATGGGTACTGGAACAACCATGTCTATCTTTGGAAAAGCAGGGTCTAATTTTAAAATCCTACCGTGCCAGGCACCAAAAAACAGTCCAATTTGCTCTTGTTTTCTATATTTTAAAAATTGAAAACAATGTTTTAAAATTCCTTCAGAATTATAATAAAAAAGTGCCGATGCTTTTTTGAAGACTACGCGCCCATAAAAGGCCTGATCCATCTTGTTTTCTAGCCCGTAATGGTAGTGGGTGAGCGGTAATTCATGCCTACAAAAGGTGCATAAAACCAATTCTCCAGGGACTAAAATATGAAAACATCCAAAACAAGTTTTTGGGAAAAGGGGGCTAAAAAGCGTTGTAATGAATTGTTGCAGTTCGTTTTTTAAAGTCATTTTTTTATTGCTTTAAAAGGGACGGTTCTCTGGCTGAATGGGATGTATAAGATACTATTTAAAATTGAATCTTCCCGAATGTTAGACGTACTGTGCTACAATCATTTTTAGGATCTTTTTTTTAAACTCTTAATTAGCTTTGGTTTATATGAGTAGGAGGCTTATTTTGAGGGATGGACCATTGGCGCTAATTCTAATTAATTTCAGACTTCAATTGAGTGGAATATCTTATTTTTGTGCCTATGGCATTACAAGAAGACGATTTTAAAAAAGTAATCTCTCACGCAAAGGAATACGGTTTTGTATTTCAATCTTCAGAGATTTATGACGGCCTTAGCGCCGTATACGACTACGCCCAGCAGGGTGTGGCATTGAAAAACAATATTAAAGACTATTGGTGGCGTGCTATGGTTCAAATGCACGACAATATAGTGGGGATTGACTCTGCTATTTTCATGCACCCCACAGTTTGGAAGGCCTCTGGACATGTAGACGCTTTTAACGATCCTTTAATAGACAATAAGGATTCTAAAAAGCGCTACAGAGCAGACGTTCTCATTGAAGACCACGTTGCTAAAATTGAAGCTAAAATTGAGAAAGAGCTCACCAAAGCAGCCAAGCGTTTTGGAGATAGTTTTGACAAAGAGCAGTATATGGCCACCAATGAAAGGGTTGCGGGATATATAGCTACTTCAAAATCTATCCTGGCTCGAATGGGAGACGCATTGACCAAAGAAGACCTGGCTGCGGTAAAAGAATTGATTGAGGAACTCAAAATTGTATGTCCTATTTCAGGATCTGCCAACTGGACAGATGTGAAGCAATTCAATCTAATGTTCGGTACCAAAATTGGAGCCAGTGCAGACTCAGCTATGGATTTGTTTCTAAGACCAGAAACTGCACAGGGTATATTTGTAAACTTCCTAAACGTTCAAAAAACAGGAAGAATGAAAATTCCTTTTGGGATTGCTCAAATAGGAAAAGCATTTAGAAATGAAATTGTTGCCAGACAATTCATTTTTAGACAGCGTGAATTTGAACAGATGGAGATGCAATTTTTTGTACGTCCTGGCACACAGAAAGAATGGTATGACAAATGGAAAGAGACTAGGATTAAGTGGCACCACTCCCTTGGTTTTTCTGCAGACAACTATCGTTTTCACGACCATGATAAGCTAGCGCATTACGCAGACGCAGCAGCAGATATTGAGTTTAAGTTCCCTTTCGGATTTAAAGAATTAGAGGGAATTCACTCTAGAACAGATTTTGACTTGAGCAGCCATGAAAAACACTCAGGAAAAAAACTACAATTTTTTGACCCTGAGCTCAACGAGTCTTATGTGCCTTATGTGGTTGAAACTTCTATTGGAGTAGACAGGATGTTCTTAGCCATTTTCTCTAAGTCACTAGAAGAGGAAACCTTAGAAAATGGATCTACCAGAACGGTATTAAAACTTCCCGCAGTATTGGCACCAACCAAAGCGGCTATTTTACCTTTGGTGAAAAAAGACGGACTTTCCGAATTGGCCCATGAAATCTTTCAGGAATTGCAATGGGATTTTGCCGTGAGTTATGACGAAAAAGATGCCGTAGGTAGAAGGTATAGAAGGCAAGACGCGCTGGGCACGCCATTTTGTATTACAGTAGACCACCAAACCAAAGAGGACAAGACAGTGACCATTAGACACAGGGATTCAATGGAGCAAGAACGAGTGGCAATAGCAGACTTGGCTGGAATTATTGACCGTGCTGTTAGTGCCAAGCATTGGTTAAAAAAAATGGCTTAAGTTACCATGAAAATTATTTCTTACAACGTTAACGGTATACGTGCCGCATTAAAAAAAGGCTTTTTGGATTGGTTGGAAGCAGCCAATCCAGATGTGCTTTGTTTACAGGAGACCAAAGCCCACAAAGACCAATTGGACCTCAGTCTTTTTGAAGCAGCAGGATATCCATACCATTATTGGTTTTCTGCTCAAAAAAAAGGCTACAGTGGTGTTGCGGTGCTTTGTAAGACTAAACCAGCAGAAGTGGTTTACGGAACAGGCATAGATTATATGGATTTTGAGGGCAGGAATCTGTTGGTTCGTTATCCGGAGATTTCTATTATGAGCATGTACCTTCCCTCTGGAACCAACCAAGATAGGCTAGACTTTAAATTCAACTATATGGATGATTTTTTAGACTACACCAAATCCTTAAAAGAAACAGACCCTAATTTGGTCATATGTGGGGATTATAATATTTGTCATCAGGCCATTGATATTCACGATCCAGTAAGAAATAAAAATATCTCTGGATTTTTGCCAGAGGAAAGGGCTTGGTTGTCTGCGCTTCTGGAAAGTGGTTTCACGGATAGTTTTAGACAAATAA
>JAQWFV010000086.1 GCA_029238555.1 Flavobacteriaceae bacterium | reverse complement strand
TCCAAAACGGTATAATGGGTCTCCATCATGGGCCATAATCCAGCTGTCTAGTACTGGTTTTTCTGCTTCAGCACTTTTATCTAAGATGGGTCTATAACCCCATTCAATAGCGTATTTATCATAAACACCAATATTTGGCATAAGGGCTACGCCTTTATCTTCTGGTTGTGCCACATAGTTAAAACGGGCATAGTCCATAATGGAAGGTGCAGTACCGTATTTGCTGGTAAAACTTGCAGATCTTAAAGAATCTACAGGGTATGCAGCAGAACTTCCCATATTATGAGGAAGCCCTAAAGTATGGCCTACTTCATGAGAAGATACAAATTGTATTAAACGACCCATTACTTCATCTTTGAAAGCCACACCTTGTGCTTCTGGGTTAATAGCTGCAGTTTGAACAAAATACCAGTTGCGCAATAGGCTCATTGCATTGTGGTACCAGTTAATGTCAGATTCTAGGATCTCCCCACTTCTTGGATCACTTACATGAGGCCCGTTAGCATTAGGAATAGGAGAAGCTAAGTAACGTACTACAGAATAACGAACGTCTTCTGGAGACCATTCTGGGTCTTCTTCAGGCGTTGGAGGATCCATCGCTATAATGGCATTTTTAAAACCTGCAGCTTCAAAAGCCACTTGCCAGTCCTCGATTCCTTGTTTAATAAAAGGCACCCATTGTTTTGGCGTAGCCCTATCTACGTAATATATGATTGGTTTTTTTGGTTCTACCAATTCTCCTCTGTTAAACTTTTCTAGATCTTCCTCTTTAACTTCGAGTCTCCATCTGTCTAGAAACTTCACTGTTTTACTCTCCTGAGCATCTAATCCATAGTCTACCTGATCTCTCTCTTGCCAACCAACGCGTTTGTCAAAATAGCGTCTCTTCATAGGTTCAGCAGGGAGTAATATCATGGAGTTATTAATCTCCACTGAGATAGATCCCAAGCTTGAATTAGAAGGAGGATTGCCCGCAAAATAAGTTTTCACGTGTCTAGCCTCAATATTCATTGGGTAACTCTTAATCCCCTCTATAAAGCTTCTTTCAGAATCTAAACGAGAAGCTTTGTATCTTTTTTTGTATCTATCAGGCATACCCAATGCACTTACATCTTTACTAAAAAGCGGGGTAACGTCTATGACAGTACTTGTAGCAATAGAATCTTTTCTATTAGATTTTACATCAAAGGAATACAATACCGGTTCAAAATTAGAATTCACAACCGCTTCTTTCACCGGAAGAGAATCTGCTGCCACCACCTCATGGCTAACCACTCTTAGGTACACTTTATTTCCCTTTTTTTCCCATCTCATGACTTGGGTGTTAATTTTTCCACCCCCAAAACCAATTCCTGACGCTGTTTTTGAAATTCTACTTACCATAAGCATTTCTCTACCTAATAGGCTGTCTGGTATCTCGTAGAAAAATTTGTCTTTGATCTGGTGCACGTCAAAAAGGCCTTTGTCTGTTTTTGCCTCTTTGGTAATAACCTTAGCGTAAGGCTGCGGTGCGTCTTTATCTATTTTTGGTTTAGCCTCTGTGGGCGCTTTTGCCTTGGCTTTTTTCTTGAAAAGCTGGGCTTCACTGTTGCTGATACTTCCAATCACTAAGAGTGAAAACAACAGGTACTGAAGATTTTTTTTAATCATTAAGTATGTTTTTTGATTTTTCAGCTTCTCAAATAACCGAAAAATTGTCCTAAAGAAATGTTAACAAAATCATAAGATGGTGCTTTTATAACATCAGGGACATTCTAAAATGTCATGATTTATTTAAATTCTCCAACGCCTATAGGATATCCATCACTAAAGCTAAAAGAGTAATGGGATAATGTATTCAAATAGTCCAATGAGGATGAGTACAGCCACTATATTTAAAAGGACGCCCGCCTTAACCATATCCTTGACCTCTATAAAACCGCTGGCGAAGACAATGGCATTTGGAGGGGTCGCCATTGGGAGCATAAAAGCACAGCTGCTGGCCATTGTAACGGGAATAAGTAGGTAAACCATAGGAATTCCTAAACCAATAGCTATTCCAGCTACTACAGGTGCTAATACGGCCACTAGGGCTACATTACTCATGAGTTCTGTCATAAATAACATGAGCAAAATTAGTAAACTGGCGGTAGCAGTAATACTAAAATTACCTGCTGCAATACTTTGAGAAACCTGATCTACAATTCCGGAAACAGACATCCCTTTGGCCAAAGCCAATCCGCCACCAAATAGTATTAAAATACCCCATGCCAACTTTTCAGTGTCTTTCCAATCCAGTATAAAGTCTCCTTTTTTAAGATTAAAAGGGACCGCAAATAAACTTATTGCGGCAAACATGCTGATCATAGTGTCTGACAATCCTAAGGATGGAAAAATACTGTTGATTAAGGTTCTAAAGATCCAAAGGGATACGGTCACTGCAAAAATGCCCAAGACCATCTTTTCCTTGGAACGGGTGGGGCCTAATTTTCTTAATTCTACTTGGATCACTTCTTTTGATGCGGAAAAATTCAATCCCTTACTTGGAAAAATGAGGTGAACTAGTGTAATGTAACTCAGACCAATCATAATGATTGAGAAGGGTAAGGCAAATACCATCCATTTTAAAAAGGAGATTTCTATTTGATATTCATTTTCTAGTAGTCCAATAAGAATAGAGTTTGGTGGTGTGCCTATCACAGTGGCAATACCACCTGCATTGGCTGAAAAAGCAATACCCAAAAGGACACTTACGGCAAAATTTCGGTCTTTTTTAGTAAACCCATCTATGTCGTGAATTAACAATTTAATCACAGACATGGCTATAGGAAGCATGACTACTGTAGTGGCAGTATTACTAATCCACATACTCAAAGAAGCTGTGGCGATCATAAAACCAAGGACTACTTTGTTTGGTGTAGTGCCCGTAATACGAATAATGTTGAGTGCAATTCTTCTGTGAAGATTGACCTTTTCTAAGGCAAGCGCCATAACAAAACCACCAAAAAATAAAAAAATAATGGGGCTTCCGTAATTGTTTCCTACTTCTGCAATAGGCATAATGTCTAATAAGGGGAACAAAAGCAGAGGCAGCAGGGCAGTTACAGAAATGGAGACAGCCTCGGTGAGCCACCAGGTGACCATCCAAAGTGCTACGGCAATTACGGAATCTCCTTCGTTACTTAAAAATGGCTCAGGCCATAAAAGTATCAATAGGAAAAATACAGGTCCCAAAAATAAGCCCACTATTTTGCTCTTACTCATCTTTAAAAATTTAGCCTAAGCTAGTTTTTTTATCTGTGATATAAAAGGCACTTTGGTTAAAAGGGTGGTGAAAGTCCTAAGTTCAAAAATTCTAATGTTTCGTATTGCGAATCTATGAATCTTTGAGGGCACAAGTAAGTGCATCGGCCTCTTTGGCCACCACAACCAACTGAAGTTTTGTGAGACCTTTAATAGCTTTGTCCCATGCTTTATTGCTCAATCCACTGGCATCTTTTAAGTCTGTTAAAGGCATAGGATTGTTTTTTTTCAATAGCTCCAGCACTATTTTTTCATTGTCTGAAAGTTCAACCGCTTTCTTTTCTGGACGCATTTGAGGGAAAAACAACACTTCTTGTATGGAAGCGTTATTGGTCATAAGCATAACCAATCTATCTATACCAATTCCAATCCCAGAGGTAGGAGGCATGCCGTATTCTAAGGCTCTAAGGAAGTCCTGATCAATAAACATGGCTTCGTCGTCTCCTTTTTCAGAAAGGGCTAATTGATCTTCAAAACGGGCTCTCTGGTCTATAGGGTCATTGAGCTCTGAATATGCGTTGGCCAATTCTTTTCCATTGACCATTAACTCAAATCGTTCTGTTAGGGCTGGGTTAGATCTGTGTTCTTTAGTGAGCGGACTCATTTCCTTTGGGTAATCCGTTATAAAAGTGGGTTGTACATAATGGTGTTCGCAACGTTCTCCGAATATTTCATCAATGAGTTTTCCAATACCCATACTTTCTGTGACTTCAATATCTAGAGATTTTGCTACCTCCGCTAACGCGTCTCTACTCAATCCAGCTACATCGTAACCAGTATGAATTTTTATGGCTTCAAGGATGGGCACTCTTGGGTAAGGTGCTTTGAATTCAATATCATTCTTGCCCACCGTGATTTTTGAGCTTCCATTAGATTCCAGTGCTATAGTCTCTAATAATTTCTCGGTAGTGTCCATCATCCAATGGTAATCCTTATAGGCTACGTATAATTCCATCACAGTGAATTCTGGATTGTGGGTACGGTCCATTCCCTCATTCCTAAAGTCTTTTGAGAATTCATACACTCCGTCAAAGCCACCTACAATGAGCCTTTTGAGGTATAATTCGTTGGCTATCCTTAGATACAAGGGCATGTTGAGCGCATTGTGATGGGTAATAAAAGGCCTTGCAGAGGCTCCCCCTGGAATGGGTTGTAAAATCGGGGTTTCTACTTCTAAATAGCCTTTGTCATTAAAGAATTTTCTAATGCTATTGGTGATCTTTGTTCTCTTTATAAAGGTGTCTTTGACCTGAGGATTTACAATCAAATCTACATAACGCTGTCTGTATCTTAATTCAGGATCGTTGAATTCATCGTGCACTTTACCATCTGCGTCTACTTTTGGCAGCGGTAATGGCCTTAAAGCTTTGCTCAATAAGGTAAATTTTTTAACCATCACCGTTTTTTCTCCTACTTGTGTGGTAAATAGGGTGCCTTCTATGCCTAGAATATCGCCAAGGTCAATAAGCTTCTTAAACACTTCATTGTACTGTTGGCTTTCTGGAGTGGTGTCTATTTCATCTCTATTAAAGTATACTTGAATGCGACCTTCGCTGTCTTGAATTTCAGCAAAAGAGGCTTTCCCCTGTACCTTTTTTCGCATGAGCCTTCCAGAGACAATAAGCTGTTTTCCTTCTACATAGTTTTGTTCAATCTCTGTAGACATGGTATTTACAGGAAACAAAGCAGCCGGGTAGGGATTGATTCCTAAAGCTCTTAATTTGTGTAACTTCTCTCTTCTTACAATTTCTTGTTCTGTCAGTTGCATAGGTGCGAATTATAAGGGGCAAATATAAGTACTTCGTATTAATTTATGGTTATGCATGTAACATTTGAGCTACTTTTACGTCAATTAAAAGACTAATTATATATAAACGGAATACTGATGAGTTTTTGGCGTGTTTTATTGGCCATTCTATTCCCGCCACTTTCAGTGATTGGAAAAGGTTGTGGGTCTATCTTAATTGTTTTTTTACTGACCCTTTGCGGTTGGGTTCCTGGGGTCATTGCCGCTTTGGTTATTTTGAATAATCCCAATGACTAAAACCGCTCTTGAAATAGTATCTTTGCTTCATGAATAAGGAACTTATTTTAGAAGATTTAGGTCTCAAAGACTATAAGGAGACTTGGGATTACCAAGAGGCTTTGTTTGCAAAAACAGTGGCCTTAAAAGTTCAGAATAAGAAAGAAAATACTTCTTTGCCTACCACCAATCATTTCCTTTTTGTGGAACATCCTCATGTTTTTACATTGGGTAAGAGTGGTAATTTGGACCATTTATTGGTTTCTGAAGAAGCCCTCAAAGAAAAAGAAGCCAGCTTTTATAAAATCAATAGGGGGGGAGATATTACCTATCACGGCCCTGGGCAAATAGTAGGTTATCCTATTTTAGACTTAGAGAATTTCTTTACCGACATTCACAAATACCTCCGTTTGTTAGAAGAAACGGTCATACTTACTTTGGCTGAATACAGTATTAATGCGACAAGGTCACCTGGAGAAACAGGAGTTTGGCTGGACGTAGGTACCCCTTTCGCACGAAAAATATGTGCTATGGGCGTTAGAGCCAGTAGGTGGGTTACCATGCACGGATTTGCACTCAATGTGAATACAGATTTGGGCTATTTTGATCTCATGATTCCATGTGGTATTAAAGATAAGGCTGTTACTTCTATGGCTGCAGAGCTCAATGGCATAGGCCAGAATACAGCTGAGGTTAAATCCAAGCTTTTAAGGCACTTCCTATTACTTTTTGAAGCCGAGATAAATACTTGATTTTTTAATATAGCTTAAGTTTTGTGTAAACAAGAAGGCTATAGCGTCACTTAAATGGCTTACTAGTCTTTTAGTTATACTTATTCTTTAAGTTGGTACACCACAAGGCTGTTTTCTTTATCCTTT
>JAQWFV010000080.1 GCA_029238555.1 Flavobacteriaceae bacterium | reverse complement strand
GGTGAACGCCCAAGAAGTGGCCACCCACGACAACGGTGCTACCTATTCTGTATTTAGCCCTATGTCTAATAAGTTCAGGGCACTGACAGTTCAAAGCATAGAAGACACCTACCAGACTTTTTTAAGTAGGGTGAGCTCTGGAAGAGGTATGACTGTAGATGAGGTAGACGCCCTTGCGCAAGGAAGGGTTTGGACCGCTCAGGCGGCCCTAGCTGGGGGGCTTATAGATGGTATAGGAGACCTGGATATGGCTATAGAGCAAGCGGCTTTATTAGGGGGAGCATCTGATTATGGTATTAGAAATTATCCAAAGTACAAGTCTCCGTTTGAGCAGTTAATAGAAGACCTGTCGGGTGTGAGAACAACTATTAAAACATTCTCTTCCCTGTCCGACAATCAATTAGATGCAGCTGGTTATTTGAAATTAGTGCGTATGCAATTAAAACAAGAGGGCATACAGGCAAGATTGCCCTTTGCTCTGGAGATTAAGTAGTGTTATAGGTCTATGGTATTAGTATTAGAAGGGAAACAAAAAGCGCATGCGCAAAAAATATACCTTTTGTTAGGGGCGCTATTTATAACATCTTTGGTGGTGTCTAATTTAATTTTTCAGAAATTTTTCTCTTGGCAACCCTTTGGAGACATTAGCCTTTTTGGCGTGCCTTTGTTTCAGGTTTCCGTGGGTATATTACCCTATCCCATTACTTTTTTAATCACAGACTTGATCTCTGAAATTTATGGAGCCAAAAAGGCTAATGCTATAGTGGGTGCAGGAATATTTGCCTCAGTATTTTCCATGGGTATTATCTGGTTGGCTAATGTAGTGCCTGCTATGGAAACATCTCCTGTAGATAATGTTGTTTTTGGGCAAGTTTTTGCCCTTTCTCCTGTGGCTGTTTTGGCTTCAATGTTGGCTTATTTGGTGGCGCAGTACATAGATATAAGTCTGTATCACTTTTGGAAAAAATTGACTGCAGGAAAGCATTTGTGGTTGCGCAATAATTTTTCCACCTTTTTATCTCAATTCGCAGACACATTTTTAGTGGTGTTGCTGTTGTGTGTATTTGATATTTTGCCCTGGGATTTATTTTTAGGATTGGTCGCTAGCGGCTTTATTTTTAAAGTGATTGTAGCTGCTTTGGACACCCCTTTTTTATATCTTTTTGTCGGTATCTTAAGGAAGAAATTTCACTTGCCTCAAGGAGGAGAGATCTCTTGGTAATATTCTTTTGGACTTTTTAAATGAAAGGAGCAGTTTTGTTAAAATGATAGCTTCACAACAAAGCCTTCATGGCTTCTTACGTTAAAAACCCGCTGGTCTTTAAAAATTAAATACTGCCCTTTTATGCCTGTTAAGGTATTTTTAAAAGAGGGGGTTTTAACTAGGTTTATAGATTGTACTTTTTCAGGATATTGGGTCACTGGAAAGTCCATGTGCTGTTCTTTGTTTTGATCCAAAAAATAGGTTAACGCTTCTTGAGGTATGTATTGTTTTAGTTGGTCTCTTACTGCGGCGAGATCTTCATCCTGTGTTTGACCAGTAAGCATTTTTCTCCAGTTGGTTTTGTCTGCTACATGATCCTTTAAAGCTACTTCCGTAATTCCTGCGAGGTACCTATTAGGGGCTTCCAAAATTTCTATGGCTTCGTGCGCGCCTTGGTCAATCCATCGGGTAGGTATTTGTGACCCTCTAGTTACCCCAACTTTTAAGTGGCTGGAGTTGGCCAGGTACACAATATGGGGTTGTAATTGTACTTTTTGCTCATAGGCCAAATCTCGGTCTTCTATGCCCAAATGTGCCTTACTCAATTCTGGTCGCATGATCCAATCTCCAGCTTGGGGAGTGTCAAAAAAGCAATTTTTACAGAATCCTTGTCTAAAAATAGCTTTGTCTTCATGACAGTTTAAGCATTCATAGCTTTGAAATTCTATGTTTATCTCCCTTCCTAGAAGGGTGTTGAGGTGTACAAAATCTTCTTTAAAAACCAAATAATACTGAATTGGAGCGCCCAATTCTGTTTGCATTTTTTTTAAAACACCCTGGTATGTCATCTTTGTTTAAAACTGCTTTGCGGTTGGTGAAAACCAAATTAAAACCTATTTTTAAGCAAGCTACAAAATATAGTCTACATGCCCATACCAATCATTAATACAGTAGCCTCTTGGCTGCTTAAAAAGAGGCTGCACCAGATTGAGTTTTTTTTAAAGTACCCAATTGAGGTGCAAGATGAATTGCTCATGGGATTGGTAGTATTTGCTAAAGACACTGAAATGGGTAAGAGTTATGATTTTAGTTCTATTCAAAACTATGCAGACTTTGCCTCTCGTGTGCCTATAACCAACTATGAAGGGATGGAGCATCTAATAGATCAAGCCAGGCGTGGTTCAGCCAATTTATTCTGGCCCACTCCAATCAAATGGTTTGCTAAGAGTAGCGGAACAACCAATGCCAAAAGTAAGTTTATTCCAGTAAGTCAAGAGTCTTTAGAAGACTGTCATTATAAGTCCAGTAAAGACCTTTTGTCTATTTATCTCAATAACAACGAGAATTCTCAATTGTTTACGGGGAAAAGTTTGCGCTTGGGGGGCTCTAAGGAATTGTATGAATCTCATGGCAGTGTTTTTGGAGATCTTTCTGCCATACTCATAGACAATATGCCTTTTTGGGCTGAGTTTAGCTCTACGCCCTCTAATAAAGTTTCCTTAATGCCTGATTGGAATACCAAACTGGCTGCGGTAATTGCAGAGACCTCTAAGGAAAATGTCACCAGTATGGCTGGGGTGCCGTCTTGGATGTTGGTGCTGTTGAATGAGCTTTTAGACACTACTGGAAACGATCATTTATTTCAGGTTTGGGACCAATTGGAGGTGTATTTTCACGGAGGAGTAAGTTTTAGTCCTTACAAGGAGCAATTTAAAAAGCTACTTCCGAGAAAATCTTTCAATTATTACGAAATATACAATGCTTCTGAAGGTTTTTTTGCCATCCAAGACCGCAATAAGGCCTCTGATCTAATGCTTATGTTGGACTATGGAATTTTTTATGAGTTCATTCCAATGAATGCCTATGGTAAAGAGGAGGAATATGCCATTCCATTGTCAGAAGTTGCCCTCCACACAAATTACGCCATAGTGATTACTACCAATGCTGGATTGTGGCGCTATAAAGTTGGAGATACGGTTCGCTTTACTTCATTGAGCCCCCATAGAATTAAAATTACTGGAAGAACCCGGCACCATATTAATGTGTTTGGAGAAGAGCTTATTATTGAAAATGCAGAAGAAGCGCTGAAGATTGTCAGTAAAAAAACAAAGACGGAAATTATAGAGTATACGGCTGCACCCATTTTCATGGAAGGTAAGGAAAAAGGGGGGCATGAATGGCTCATAGAATTTAGAACTCCTCCAGAGGATTTAGGTCATTTTACGGCGCTGTTAGACAATGCGCTAAAATCACTCAATTCTGATTACGAAGCAAAGCGGTATAATAATATGACTCTAAATGAACCTGTAGTGCACAAGGCTAGGGCAGGACAATTTCACGATTGGTTGGCTGCAAAAGACAAATTAGGCGGACAACACAAAATACCCAGGCTTTCCAACTCTAGGCAGTACCTGGAGGAGTTAATGGCCTTATAGGTCTTTTTCTTGGCTAGTAATATGCAGGAATTTATTGCTAAAGGGTGTATGGCCTTAAGAAACCGCTTTTAAAGATTTGGCTGTTTCAAAGCTTAATTTTTTTTCTGCATAAGCTCTGTCTACTTTGAATTCCTTTTCCTCTGAACTTGGCAAGCTAAACATGGCGTCTGTAAAGACGGATTCACATAAGGATCTAAGCCCTCTAGCGCCTAGTTTGTACTCTAATGCTTTTTCTACTAAGAAATCTAAAGCCTCATCTGTTACTTCTAAAGCAATATGGTCCATTTCAAAAAGCTTCTCATACTGTTTAATAATGGCATTCTTTGGTTGGGTTAATATGGCTCTTAGCGTTTTCTTGTCTAAAGGATTCATGTGAGTAAGCACAGGGAGTCTTCCAATAATCTCTGGAATTAAACCAAAGTCTTTAAGGTCTTTTGGGGTAATGTATTGGAGTATATTTTCATTGTCCAAGCCTTCGTCTGCTTTAGAGGCACTGTATCCTACTGCTTGTAAGTTAAGTCTCTTGCTGATCTTTTTCTCTATACCGTCAAAAGCACCCCCCGCAATAAAGAGGATGTTTTCTGTATTTACTTCTATAAATTTTTGATCTGGGTGCTTCCTGCCTCCTTTAGGTGGTACATTGACCGTAGTTCCTTCTAGTAGTTTAAGCAAACCTTGTTGTACACCTTCTCCAGAGACGTCTCTGGTAATGGATGGGTTGTCACTTTTTCTAGCAATTTTATCTATTTCGTCAATAAATACAATGCCTCTTTCTGCTTTTTCTAGATCGTAGTCTGCTGCCTGTAGCAGTCTTGTTAAAATACTCTCTACGTCTTCTCCTACATATCCCGCCTCTGTAAGCACTGTTGCGTCTACAATTGCGAGGGGTACATTTAGCATCTTGGCAATAGTTTTTGCCATGAGCGTTTTTCCGGTACCTGTTTGACCTACCATGATGATGTTGGATTTTTGAATTTCCACCTCGTCTTTAGTATCCAGTTGTAAGAGTCTTTTGTAGTGGTTGTACACCGCTACAGACAGCACCTTTTTGGTGCGGTCTTGACCAATGATAAATTGGTCTAAAAAGTCTTTAATTTCTATGGGCTTTTTTAGGGTAAGTTCCTCTGATAAGTCATTTACTTGGTCTTGTTTTGTCTCTTCAGCAACAATACCATTCGCTTGGGCAATACACCGGTCACATATGTGGGCGTCTATCCCTGCGATGAGTAGGTTGGTTTCTGGTTTTTTTCTACCACAAAAAGAACATTCAAGATTGTCTTTAGCCATGTTGTTTATTTTTTATCTCTCGATAATATTTCATCTATCATTCCATAAGACTTGGCTTGTTCCGCCTTCATCCAGTAATCACGATCTGAATCCTGATACACCTTGTCAAAGGTTTGTCCAGAGTGATTGGAGATAATAGTATATAATTCGTCTTTAATTTTCAACACCTCTTTAGCGGCAATTTCAATGTCACTTGCTTGTCCCTGAGCACCGGATAATGGTTGGTGTATCATGACCCTTGAGTGGGTGAGTCCTGATCTTTTCCCCTTCTCTCCAGCGCATAGTAGCACAGCGGCCATAGAGGCAGCTATACCGGTACATATAGTCGCTACATCTGGTTTAATAAACTGCATGGTGTCGTAAATTCCCAAACCAGCATATACACTTCCTCCTGGGGAGTTAATGTATATCTGAATGTCCTTAGACGCGTCTGCACTTTCTAAGAATAACAATTGCGCCTGAACTATATTAGCTACTTGGTCATTAATTCCTGTACCCAAAAAAATAATGCGATCCATCATTAATCTAGAAAAAACATCCATAGCAATGGCATTTAGTTGTCTTTCTTCAATAATATTAGGGGTCATTCCCACAGGATACATGCTGGTCATAATAGCGTCGTAATAGTTGCCATTAATTCCCTGATCCTTAATCGCAAAATCCTTAAACTCTTGTGCGTAATTCATATGAGCTGCTTAATTGATAAATAAATACGGTGCTAATAGCATGAGCTTTTAGCACCGTAAAGATAGGTAATTTATACGATTGCATATAAAGTGCTGGGCTAATTATGCACCGTACACTTCTTTTACAAAATCTTCGTAAGAAAGCGCTTTTTCTTTAAGGTTGGCTTTCTCTTTGTACAATGTGATTAATTTTTGGCTCATCATCTGTTCTGAAAGACGTTTTACTTCTTCTTGATTAGATAATACCCTTGCAGCTATACCGTCTAGTTCCTCATCTTTAGGATCTAGTTGCCCGTATTGTGCCATTTGTTCTTTGATCAAATCTTTGGCGAAACTTTTCAAATCTTCAAAGCTTACCTGAAGCGCGTTGGCCTCAATGATTTTAGCTTCGATAAGTTGGTATCTTAGGCCCTGTTCAGATCTTTCGTACTCTGCTTTTGCTTCTTCCTCTGTCAGTGGCTTTTCTCCACTACTTTGAATCCACTTGGTTAAAAATTCACCTGGTAAGTCAAATTTAGTTTGAGCGATTAAAGCTTCAGTAACGTCGTTTAAAAGCTTTTGGTCTGCTTGTTGTACGAATTGCTTCTCAGCGTCTTCTTTAATTTTTTGCCCCAATTCTTTTTCAGAGCTCACTACATCTTTACCAAAAAGTTTGTCAAATAACTCTTGGTCTAGCGCAGCAGGAGTTCTTTCGTTAATTTCTTCAATAGTAAAAACAACGGTAGTTTTTAGATCTTTTGCCTCAGCAGCTTCTAATCCAAAAGCACCAGCTACAGTAGCTTCTTCTTTAAAAAGTCCTTTGGTGTCAAGGCTTACATTAGCACCTACTTCAGCTCCTTGTAGAGAAGTTATTGCTTTTTTTGCTTTTAATTGATCTAAAGTAATGGTTGTTTTTTTGTCTATGCCAGCTGCTTCAGAAAAGAATGTACCTGTTATTTCACTGTTGTCAGAAACGGCTTTTTCTGGAGTGATTTTACCGTATTGTTTACGAATAGATAATATCTGGTCCGCAACCATTTTTTTATCTGCCTCAACCTTATAGCTGGTAATGGCTTTTTTTGTTTTTAAAGACACATCAAATTCAGGAGAAAGTCCAATTTCAAAGTCAAAAGAAAGTGTGGCTGCATTCCAGTCAAAAGTTTCAGATAAAACCTTTGGCAATGGATTTCCAAGAATAGATAATTTCTCTTCAGTGAGGTAGCTGTTTAAATTTTCTTGTAAAAGTTTGTTTACTTCTTCAACTAAAACCGCTTTGCCGTACTGTTTTTTGATCATGCCCATTGGTACCTGACCTTTTCTAAAACCTGGTATATTGGCTTTCTTTTTGTAGTCCAATAAGATGGTGTCTATCTTAGATTGAAAATCTGCTTGGTCAAGAGTAATGTTAATCTCTGCGTTTAACGTATCTATTTGTTTCTTAGTAATCTTCATGCGCTGACTGCTTTTTTTTAAAGGCTTTTAATGGGGGGCAAAAGTAATGCTTTTTAATAAGTTCAACAATTTTTGTCTTTCCTTTTTAAAAAGGGCTTAATTATTTTTTAAACTTGGGGTGATTAACTCCTCAGAAAGTCTAATGTGTAGGCTAAAAATTCTGTTGGATTTTCTGCATGAAGCCAGTGACCTGCTTTTGATACAGACTTGAATTGTGCCTTTGGAAACTGCACTAAAATACTCAGATGGTCTTGTGGTAGAATATAATCGGATTGAGCGCCAGATAAAAACATACTGGGTTTTTCGAACTTGAATTCTTTTGGGAGTGCCTCTCCAATGGCATTCATAGCGACTGAAAGCACTGGAATATTGGCCCTAAAACCAAAAGTATCTGGTGTTTTTCTGTAGAGGTTTTTAAGTAGAAATTGCCTCACGCCAGCAGATTTAATTTGTACGGACAAGATTTCTTCTGCCTGAGTCCTACTGCTTATTTGACTATTATACAGGGTGCCTAAAGCGTCTAATATAGTTTTGTGGTGGGGCGGGTATGCCTTTGGGCCTATGTCTGCCACTAGTAGTTTTTGCACTTTTTCTGGAGCTATTCCCGCAAGGTACATGGCTGTTTTACCCCCCATAGAATGTCCTAAAACAATGGCTTTTTCAATGTCATTTTCTGACAGGTAGGCCAAGACGTCTTCTGCCATGAGGGCGTAAGAAAACTCCGTGCTGTGAAAACTCCTACCGTGATTTCGCTGGTCTAAAAGGTGTACGCGAAAACCAGCATCGGCGTAAGCCTTACCTAAAGTCTTCCAATTGTCACTGGTTCCTAAAAAACCGTGAAGGATAACAAGGTCTTCTCCACTTCCAAAACTGTTTGCGTGTAATAACGGCATTAGGAAAGGGCTTTTAAGTACATGGGAATGACATTCTCTAAGCCCATATAAAGAGATTCGCAAATGAGTGCGTGCCCAATAGAAACCTCGTCTAATTCTTGGATTTCTGCCTTAAAAAAGGCGATGTTGTCTAAGGATAAGTCATGGCCCGCATTCACGCCTAAGCCCAAAGACTTGGCTTTGGTTGCGGCTGCTTTGTATGGCGCAATGGCTGTTTCTTTTTTTCCAGCGGCATAGCCTACTGCATAGGCTTCTGTGTAGAGTTCTATTCGGTCTGTTCCAGTGGCCGCTGCAGCTTCTATTTGGGCTACAACAGGATCAATAAAAATGGAAGTTCTGATCCCTGCTGCTTTAAAAGTTGCGATGGTTTTTTTAAGAAAGTCTGCATGTGTAATAGCATCCCAGCCTGCATTCGAGGTTATAGCGTCTACACCGTCCGGAACTAAAGTGACCTGAGTAGGTTTTACCGCTAAAACTAGGGCTATAAATTTTTCGTTGGGGTTCCCCTCAATATTGTATTCTGTGGTGACCACATTTTTGAGGTCTCTCGCGTCCTGATAGCGAATATGACGTTCATCGGGTCTTGGGTGAATAGTAATTCCCTCTGCCCCAAATCGTTCTATGTCAGAAGCAGCCAAGAGAAGGTTTGGTACATTTCCGCCACGTGCATTTCGAAGGGTGGCCAATTTATTGATATTTACACTTAATTTTGTCATGAATTCATTGCAATTGTTCAGGAACAAAAATACAAATAAGCGAGGGCTATTCCATTTTTTAATTAGTAATTTGCAAAAAAAAGCCATCGTAATTTCAGTAATTTTAAATGGTATAGTGCTTTTAATGTAACTCAAATACGTTTTTTGTTGTTAGCTAAGAGTATTTATGTCATCTCAGGGATTCATTTTATCGCTTACTATGAAGACATTAATTAAATATAATTTGCCTTTTTTGAATCTTCAAGATTCAAAGGAAATTGTTTTAGGCCGTTTTAAACAGGCCCAATGTGATTGGTTGGCTGTTGTTGATCAAGAGCGATTTTTGGGAATGGTTTCTTTAGAAGTTTTAAGTGCGCTTGAATTTAATTCCTTAGAGGAACTGTCCTATACTTTTATCCCGGACGCTGTTTTGTCAGAAACCCACTGGTACAATTACGGATTGAACTTTAGAAAACTACAAATGACAATGGCTGCTGTGGTGACAAAAGAGGGGGCATTTATGGGGTATATTTTTGAAAATGATTTTAAAGCTGCAACAGCTTCCCTCTCGCTCTTTGAAGAGGAAGGAGTTGTTATAGAAGTAAAAATGGCCCAGTTGGATTTTTCATTAACGCGTTTGATCACCATTTTTGAGCAAACACAACAGCATATTTTGGGCTTAGTGACCTGGGAATGGGACAGTGAGATGAATGTACTTATAAAAATAGCGCCAAACCCTATTCAGGAAACTTTGGCTGGCTTAAGACGCTTTGGTTTTGAGATTACTTTTATAGAAGGCGAGGATCTTTTTGCCAGTGTGCTCAAAGAAAATGCCGCCTATTTAGACACTTATTTAAACATATAATATGGCACAATTAAATGTGGCACTTTTTGGCTATTTGCCTTCTGAAATTACCGTTAAAGCTTTAGCGGGTATACTAGAAGCTATTGATGCTGTTGGGGGGAAAGCTTCTATTGAAAAGAGCTTTAAAGAGTCTGTAGTTTTGTTTCAGGAAACAGCATTGAATGCTTTGTTGGCTCCTTTAGACACCTTTTCTAAGCAGGAGGAGGTTCATAGTGAGACGTCTTTATTTGTTAGTTTTGGAGGAGATGGGACTATGTTAAAGGCCATTACCTACATTAAAGATTCTGGAATTCCATTGGTCGGTGTCAATACGGGTAGATTGGGATTCTTGTCTACCATAGATGTGGCTGCTGTACAGAAGGTAATCACTGATTTTGTCGCTGGGCAATACAGTATTGAAGAAAGAACTATGGTGGGGCTGTATTCGGATACTTCCATTATAGCATTTGAAGAGGTGAGTGTGGCATTAAATGAAATTACTGTCAGTAGGAAAGACACTACTGCCATGATTACGGTAGCCACATATTTAGATGGTGAATACCTGACGTCTTATTGGGCAGATGGTTTAATTATTGCTACACCTACTGGATCTACAGGTTATTCTTTGTCTTGCGGTGGTCCAGTGATGGCTCCTGGGACAAACTCACTCATTCTAACTCCAATTGCGCCACATAACCTCAATGCTAGGCCCTTGATTATTGCTGATCACACGGAAATTAGGCTTGTAGTATCTGGAAGAGAACCACAGCATTTGGTTTCTTTAGATTCGCGCATTGCAAGTATAGATAACGGCACTGAATTACTCATTAAAAAAGCCCCTTATACGCTTAAGATGGTGGCTTACACTTCGGAGAGTTTTCTTAAAACCCTTCGTAAAAAACTTTTGTGGGGAGAAGACAAAAGAAACTAAGTCACAATAAAATTTCTGAATAGTTGTTTTATAATTAGATTGGACTTGTCAGTTTAATGATTGCCTTTAACTTTAGATCATGCGTTTTTATATCCTTTTATTTTTTTTGTATGTCACAGTGGTAAAAGCCCAGACCTATGAAGCTGGAGTCATGTTAGGTGGTGTAAACGCTCTTTCTGATATTGGATCTCAAAAACACCTGAGCCCTACAAATCTTGGTTTTGGTTTGCTGTTTAAATGGAATAAAAGCCAGCGATACGCATGGAGGGCTGGATTGAGCTATACTAATTTGAGTTTTGACGATAAGAAAGCCCAAGACCCTGCTAGAATTTTGAGAAATTGGAATGGAAATACAGGCTTA
>JAQWFV010000059.1 GCA_029238555.1 Flavobacteriaceae bacterium | reverse complement strand
CCTTAGGGAATGGGAGTACTGATTGGTGTCGTTGTTGAATATTCCTGTGTGGTCTATTCGGTCTATGCGAACCTTTCCGTGGCAGTGAATGATATGGTGGTCCGGAAGTATAATGCCTACGTGATCTATGACCCCTTCTGCATTGTCAAAAAATGCCAAATCTCCTGCTTCAGACTCTTCAATAAAACTCAGTGGTTCTCCTTGTTTGGATTGTAATTCAGCCGTCCTAGCCAATGTGTATCCATTGAGTTTATATGCCATCTGACTCAATCCCGAGGCGTCTATGCCAAACGGGAGCGTGCCTCCTTTAAGATGGGGTGCGTTTAAATACATTAAAGCGGTATTTACTATCCCATTTTTAGTTCCGTTGGCCTTTGTATTACCTTCAAAAGTATGGGACAGTAATTTTAATTGACTTGTATTGGCCCCTAATAAAACAGGCATAAGTGCACCGTTTTCTTCTTGTATAAAACCAGTGAGTTCTTGGCAATAGCTAGGGGTTTTTTCTTCCAGGCTTTGGTATTGGTCCTCTGAAATTTCCAATACCTGTAAATTTTCTACCCAACCTTCTGTTTGGTCGTAGGCCATTCTGACCTTAAACCACCATTTTCTGTGGTCTAGTATTTTAAAACCTTCTCCGTAATGGGCCATGGTAACAATCGCACTATCCATATCTGGAGCGCTCCTTAAGGCTATATTAGAAAGTTTTGCTATTCCAAAACGCATGATTTAGGCTTCTAGGTTGTTTTCAATTACCAGGGCAGAGGCGCCGCCGCCGCCATTGCAAATGGCTGCTGCGCCATAGCGCGCTTTCTCTTGGGCGAGCACATGGAGTAGTGTTACCACAATTCGGGCTCCTGAACATCCTAAAGGGTGGCCAAGAGAAACGGCGCCTCCGTGAATATTCACTTTGCTGTCTGGAATATTGAGTAATTTCATATTGGCCAATCCAACTACCGAAAAGGCTTCATTAAATTCAAAGAAATCTATCTCAGATTGTTGTATTCCAGCTTTTGAAAGGGCTTTGGGAAGCGCTTTAGCAGGTGCGACGGTAAACCATTCTGGCTCTAAAGCAGCGTCTGCATATCCTTTAATGGTAGCCAGAGGCCTAAGACCTAGAGACTTTGCTTTTTCTGCGCTCATTAGGACCAATACTGCTGCCCCATCGTTAATTGTAGAAGCATTTGCAGCCGTTACAGTACCGTCTTTAGTAAAAGCCGGTCTTAAGGCTGGTATTTTATCTATAAATACATTGCTGTATTCCTCATCTGTATTAAAAATAATAGGATCTCCTTTGCGCTGCGGTATAGTCACAGGAACAATTTCATCAGAAAATTTTCCGGCGTTCCATGCGGCTTTAGCACGCTGGTAGGACTGAATGGCGAACTGGTCTTGCTCTTCTCTTGAGCATTCGTAAGTTAGGGCACATTGGTCTGCAAAAACACCCATAGCGGTTTGCTTGTACACGTCTACTAAGCCGTCTTTTTGCATACTGTCTTCCAAGGCAGAAGGGCCAAATTTTTGCCCATTTCGCATAGACAGCAAATGGGGCGCCATGCTCATATTTTCCATACCACCGGCTATAACGACCTCTTGGTCTCCAAGCGCAATAGATTGCGCAGCTTGCATAATGGTTTTCATTCCTGAGGCACATACCTTGTTTATTGTAGTACAAGGAACGGTATTTGGAATTCCTGCTTTTATGGCTGCTTGTCTTGCAGGTGCTTGTCCTGTTCCGGCTTGCAACACATGGCCCATAATGACTTCTCCCACCTGGGATGGGTCTAAATTAATACGCTCCAAAGCACCTTTTATTGCAATGGCGCCCAGTTCTGGCGCTGCAATTTGTGATAAAGCGCCCATAAAACGTCCAATGGGTGTTCTTACTGCAGAAACAATGACAACTTCTTTCATAGAATGATCTTAAATTGTATTGCTTCAAAAATACTAAAATTAGTGGCAAAGCCGCCTGCAGAAAAACTAAAATAACGCCGGTATGGGTTTATTTTTCTATTTTTGGATTAAACTTATTTCATGGCTAAAGGTCTAGATACCCTCTATAAAAACCAATCCCTACTATATAAATACCTGCTCTATATATTGGCGGTGGGTTTGGTGGTTTATTTTTTTC
This sequence comes from Flavobacteriaceae bacterium, assembly GCA_029238555.1. The sequence goes on along the minus strand of JAQWFV010000059.1, from coordinate 4,347 downwards.
CAAAAGGAGGGAAGTTTAAATACGAGTTTCAAAAGGGAAAGCCATGGCAACACGAGACATTGTATGCTCCATTTGATTTTAGCGTTAAAAAGACCTCAGAGGAATTGTCAGAAGAGACAGCAACTATTCGGCGCGAGCACATTCCTTATTTTTCCTTGAGCGACTCCCTGCTATTACAATCAAAAGAAGACTTGTCTCTCGCATTGGCAGATTTAAAAATAAGCCAACCAACACTAAAAGATACCGCCCAAATTAAAAGGGTCTTATTCAATGTATTAGACAGCATATATTCCCGAGGTTTACTGGCTAGAAATGCCACAGAAAACTTAGGCAATAATTTGTATTTATTACAAGGGAATACTGCCAGTTTAAGGCTTGTAAGCTCTTTTATAAGCATTCCTGAATTACTTCCTTTAATTCAAGCCCAAATCCAATCCCCAATTTTTAAGCGTCAAGCGCCTTTTGCAGAAGAGTTGTTGTTAGACGTGGTAGTTCCCAATGTGGTTTATAACAAAGACTTTACAGAAAAATCGCTTTCGGAAGCCATAAATAGTCTTTCGTTAACAAGGGGTTTTGTAGATAAGGGTAAACTGATTATTGCCAAAGGAGCCGTAGTAGAAAAAGAAAATTTCAAGGTACTACTTTCCCTAAAATCAGAGTATGAATCTGTTTTATGGTCAGACGCCAATTACTATATTATCCTATTTGGTTATACCCTTTTGGTGGCATTAGTGATGGTCATGTTGTTCTTGTTTTTAGCCAAATACAGACCGCACATATATAGAGACAATACCCAACTCACTTTTATATTGGCCAATGTGGTGCTCATGGTCCTGCTCACCACACTTGTGGTGCAATATAACGAAACTTATGTATACGTAGTGCCACTGTGTATTTTACCCCTTATCCTTAAAACGTTTTTTGACGCTCGTTTGGGGCTCTTTGTTCATGTGCTCACGGTACTTATTTTAGGGTTCGTAGTACCCAATAGTTTTGAGTTTATTTTTTTACAAACCATTGCCGGTATTGTAACCATTTTATCAGTTACAGAGTTGTATAAAAGGGCCAACTTATTTATTTCAGTGGGTCAAATCACCATAGTGTATATGTTGGGTTATTTTTCCTTTCATATCATTCAAGAAGGTACTATAAACAATTTACAGTGGCTGGTTTTTGGCCTTTTTGCCTTAAACGGCATGATAACACTCTTTGCCCAACCCCTCATCTACATTTACGAGAAACTCTTTGGTCTGGTCTCTGAAGTATCTCTATTAGAACTTTCAGATACCAATTCAAAGCTCTTAAAAGAGCTCTCTAATAAGGCGCCAGGAACTTTTCATCACTCCCTACAGGTAGCTAATCTTGCAGAGGCCGCTGCCAACGAAATAGGGGCTAATGCCATGCTTGTAAGGGTAGGGGCGCTATACCACGACATTGGAAAAATGAACCACCCTACTTATTTTTCTGAAAATCAGATCACTTCTGTGAACCCACACCACGAATTAGATCCTTTAGACAGTGCTAAGATTATTTTAGACCATGTGACCGATGGAATTGAAATAGCTAAAAAATACAATTTACCGGACCGATTGATAGATTTTATAAGGGTGCACCACGGAACCACTCAAGTGTATTATTTCTATAAAAAAGCCCAAGAGACCGACCCTAACATAGATATTTCTTTATTTACTTATCCAGGACCCCTTCCTTTTTCAAAGGAAACCGCTATTCTCATGATGGCAGACGCTGTAGAAGCTGCCTCAAAAAGTCTTAAAAATCCTACTTATTTAGAGATAGATGCCTTTGTAGAAAAGATTATTACAGGCCAAATGCAGGCCAATCAGTACGTAAATGCCAATATTACCTTTAAAGACATTGAATTAATTAAGAAGGTCTTAAAAGGCAAACTAACTAATATCTACCACCTTAGGGTTACGTATCCAGAATAATTCAGGATCAATTAAAAATAAAGCTAAAAAAAGCTTTAAAAATGTTGTGATATTATATTCTAAAAAGTACATTTGCAACCGCGTTTTTAAGGCGTGAAACACTTTTTGTGTTAGGAGAGGTGCCAGAGTGGTAATGGAGCAGATTGCTAATCTGTCGACGGGTAACTGTCGCCAGGGTTCGAATCCCTGTCTCTCCGCTCTTTATTGAAAAATAGATACCTTATTACAAGGTTTCGGGGTGTAGCGTAGCCCGGTTATCGCGCCGCGTTTGGGACGCGGAGGTCGCAGGTTCGAATCCTGCCACCCCGACATTAATAAACAGAGATATTCCCAAAATCTCTAAAACTTTTTCCTTCGGGAAATGGTCGCGTAGCTCAGCTGGATAGAGCATCTGCCTTCTAAGCAGACGGTCAAAGGTTCGAATCCTTTCGCGATCACAGATAAATAAAGCCTCCTTTTGGGGGCTTTTTTATTGGTATTGCTCAGTTACTCAAAGATTGAACTACCCCTTTTGTTTAGTCAAAACAGACTCATATACACATCAAAATTACATAAATTTCCTGTAATTATCTATCAATTTTAGCTGAACTGGCAGTCCTTAGGCAGTTAATTTTGTATTTAACGTAAAATGAATAAATCTCCATTATATCTATCCATTCTTACGAATTCACACCAAAATGGATTCGCTTAGGCTACTCCATCTTATTTACATCTGACGGTAGATTTTAGAAAATAAAACAGATTTGACTTTTTCAGTTATCATATTAGTAGATAATTGTAACTGTCTAATAAAAGAACTAACCCTGTTATTATTTATTCCTGTGTTACAACTTGGGGAGTGAGTGATTTCAGGGTTTTATTTTTTTTTAAATATGTCATCAAAACCATTAGAAATTAAAAACTATTTAAGTGAAAAATTAGAATTATTAAGTAACCTCTTAAACAAAGAAGAAGACACTTTATTAGTGTCTCCTACTGACTCAGGAAAGACAAGAGCCATTATTACTTATGCAAAGCAAAATCCACAAAGAAGAATTGCTATTCTCTGCCCTACACAAGCGCTCGTAGACAACTTAAAGCAAGATTGCGATATACCTGCAGGGTATGGTAAGAAATGGGCTCAAAACACTAAATTCTTTAATCTATTAGTTACAACATATGACAGCATTCAGTTCTTTGAAGAGAATCGTTTTGACGCCATCTTTATTGATGAGGCGCACTATTTAGCTCAAGCAGGAATCTATAGAGTAAAAGCGTTAGAATATATGATGGGATTAGAATGTCAAAAAGTACTTGTTACCGCTACCCCAAATGTTATTGAAAGATTAGAATATTTTAATAGAGTAGAGTTTGTAAAAGAGACTAAGCCAAAAGAGATTAAGATTTATAATCAAAGAGATAATGAGATTAACATTGCTGCTACTTTAATTAAGAATAGAAATCCTGAAAATTTATTAATACTTAGGATAAATAATAAAGAAATCTTAGATACTATCCACGAAAAACACCCTGACTTAGTAATAACTAAAATATACTCAGACAAAGAGCAGGTAATAATTCAGGGTCAGGATGAAGAAGCTTTTAAGAATATTAAGAAAGGTATTATATCTAAATCTACACAGGTAGTATTGACTACCTCCATTATGGATTGTGGTATAAGTTTAGAAGTTAATAGAGATGTGGATTGTTATGCCATTTCTTGTGGAAATGTCATAAATCCAATAGATGCCGTTCAGTTATCTGCAAGAGTTAGAAGTAATAGTGAATACAGAATGAGTTTAAATATAATAGGTCATTTTGACGATTATTCAACGGTTACTTTTCCAATTAATCAAGTAAAGGGTAAGCAGCGGTTTGAATTAATGGCTACTGAATACGATATGTTAAGCAAATTATTTATCTATGATTACATTGAGCTTCTAAACAGTTACAACATCACGGTGGATGAGAAGAAGCCTTTGGCAAATCTTGTGCGGTTTAATGGTAAAAGCGGGAGAAGTAGTATATCCATAGCTAAAAACTTTGGAGCATCAAGTAAATATCCTGAGATAGAAGATTTGGCTAAAAACTATGGGTATTCAAATTGGTTAGAGGTTATTAAAGGAGACCTGTCAGAGGGTTATAAAGAGAATACTGAGTATGTTAGAATCTTTACCGAATTGATAGAAGCAATAGAATACGGTATTAGTTTCAAGTTCTTTGTTAAAGACAAGTACTATAGAGATGTCCTAACCAAACTTAAATACTGCGTGGATAATTATTGGAAAGATAACTCCAAGGAGTTTAAAGAATTCATAGACTTATTAATTGTAGGATATAGAGGTAATGAGAAGAAAGTGTCTATTTCTCTTAAACTATTTTCAGAATTAACAACACAGGAAAAAGATGCTGTAAAACA
>JAQWFV010000057.1 GCA_029238555.1 Flavobacteriaceae bacterium | reverse complement strand
AATTCCCAACACCGCTATAAAACTGCAGATATTAATGCTATAAACACAATGGTCACAGAACTAGAGCCTAGCAACCCAAAGCTCAATTCATTTAGAAATTACGACATTAATTTATTGTAGTGAGTCAGTATTCCTGATCTAACGGACGCATTGTTCCATTGATGGTTTTTTCTTTTAATGCTTTAATCAAGTTTTTATTCAATCTTATGTCATTTAATAAACTCACAGAGTCTACTTCTCATTACGATCATTTAGAAGAAAAATCTACACTGGAGATTCTTCAGGACATTAATAAGGAAGACCAAACCATTGCCCAAGCAGTAGCCCAGTCTATTGATCAGATGGCCCCAATTATAGCTGTTTTGGTCGCTAATTTTGAAAAGGGCGGACGCTTATTTTACATTGGAGCAGGCACTTCTGGACGTTTAGGAATTCTAGATGCCTCCGAAATTCCGCCTACCTTTGGTATGCCTCACGGACGCGTTGTAGGGCTTATTGCTGGTGGAGATACCGCCATTAGAAAAGCGGTAGAAAACGCAGAAGACCATAAGACTCAAGCTTGGCTAGATTTAAAAGCACATGACATAAACGACTTGGATGTATTGGTAGGCATAGCTGCCTCAGGAACCACTCCCTATGTATTGGGAGGGATTGCCGCAGCAAAAGAGGCCGGTATTACCACTGCTTGTATTACCAATAATCCGGGCGCTCCCTTAGCCTTGGCGGTAGACTATCCTATAGAAATTCCAGTAGGCCCAGAATATGTAACGGGGAGCACGCGAATGAAAAGTGGTACCGCTCAAAAGCTCGCCCTTAATATGCTCTCTACAGCCTACATGATTCGTGTGGGTAGGGTAAAAGGCAATAAAATGGTGCATATGCAACTCAGCAATGATAAGCTGGTGCACAGAGGTGCCTCTTATATAGCACAAGCCTTGGGTGTTTCAGAAGAAACAGGAAAAACTATGCTAAAAAAATACGGTTCAGTACATGCCGCTATAGAAGCAGCAAGGTCCTGAACCGTACCAATTATTTAGTTAATAGTTACTTTTTAGGGACTAATTTTACAATCCCTTTACCTTCTACGGCCGCATAGATAAAACCATCTGGTGCTTGACGCACACACCTCACCCTACCTATGTCTGCCAATAATTTTTCTCGGTACACCACTTTAGTACCCTCAAGCTCCAATCGCTCCAGATATTGAAAAGACAAGGATCCCACTAAAAGGTTACCTTTCCAGGAAGGGTATTTGTCACTCGTCACATAAGCCATGCCACTAGGTGCAATAGAGGGAACCCAAAAATGAATAGGCTGCTCCATGTCAGGCATACTGGTCTTATCTGTAATAGGTGTGCCACTATAATTTATTCCGTAAGTAATCACTGGCCATCCATAATTGGCTCCTTTTTTAACAATATTTAGCTCATCTCCACCTCTAGGGCCATGTTCATGTGCCCACATTTCTTTTCTAATCGGATGATAAATGAGTCCTTGAGGGTTTCTGTTTCCATAGGTATAAATAGCTGTTTTAGCACCAGAAACACCTACAAATGGATTGTCAGAGGGAATGCTTCCGTCTGCGTTTATTCTATAGATTTTTCCACCATCTCTTTTAATATCTTGTGGGTTTACATCTCTATCTCCGCGTTCTCCAATAGTGAAATACAAATACCCTTTTTGATCAAACTCTAGTCTAGAACCAAAGTGCTGCCCCTTGGTAGTGTTAGGTCCGGCTTTGTAAAGCAGTTTATTTTCTACCAAACTATTTCCTTTGAGTTTTGCTCTCATAATAGCCGTATGTCCTCCTTTTTCTTCCCCCTCTTCAGAGGCGTATGAAATATAAATCCATCCATTTTGCTCATAATTGGGGTCCAATTCAAGATCTAAAAGACCACCTTGAACCCTTCCCTACACTTTTGGTGCGTTTTAAATAACTGTTTTTACCCCATTACTCACTTTTATGAGCTCCCCTTCTTTATCAGATACCAACATACTCCCATCTGGTAAGAATACCATCCCCCAAGGATTGTTAATTCCGTCTACAACAGTTTCTACCGTGAATAAATCTTCTTTTGGAAGGTTCACTTCGTTGGGTTTGTTTTGGCCGCAGGCCGATGCCGTGATCATTAAAGCAACAGCAGCAATAGCATTTTTAAAAGTCATGAGGTCTATTTTTAATTCCCGTAAATATACTAAAGATTCCCTTTTTAAAATTAAAGGTACATCTTTTTAAAAAGATGCCATTATATGTGTGGTTTTATACTATATTTGCAGCGCTGTAAACGCAGCTACACTCGGGGTGTAGCGTAGCCCGGTTATCGCGCCGCGTTTGGGACGCGGAGGTCGCAGGTTCGAATCCTGCCACCCCGACGAACCTAGTAATAGGTCAAACTAAAACACTGTTAACTGTATGGTTTTCAGTGTTTTTTATTTTTTATGATATCAATTGAAATCATCTAACATCATAAAAAAGGTGTGCAATCAGGTGTGCATTTTCTTCACTAAATTATTGTAATTTTAAGGAGCTTTTAAGAGCAATTTGACTTTCGTCTTTATAAAAATTTGTTCAACTAAAGACGTATAAAATGCAGACAAACAACACCTTTTCAATCATTTTCTTTACAAGAAAATCACGTAATGCCAAGAATCA
>JAQWFV010000024.1 GCA_029238555.1 Flavobacteriaceae bacterium | reverse complement strand
TTGGCTGCTCCCTTAACCACGATCATTTTTTGGCCTTTTGCAGCTTTCTGTTCTTTTGCGGCTTTCATGTCTTTGGTTTTTTTGACCAGCAATTCTATTTGTTCTTCTGAGTCTATGAGGGAATCTTCATCAAATTCAGCCCTAACAATAACCATTATAGAGTCCTTATTTTTTTGCCCTGTGCGCACGACCAAAATATTTTTCCCTTCGCTACCTAAAATATTTTCTGAGACCACTTTTCCACTAAGGTCTTTAGCAATAAAGATATTTTCTCCTTTTAAACCTTCTATTTTTTCAGTCAAGCTACTCCCTTCAGTATCTTTAATAATAAAAATATTTTCATCACTGCTGCCATAGACATTTTCAGTCAGAATCTCGCCCTCTTCATTCCTCACTACCACCCTACTGCTTTTGTATCCTTTAGCGACTTTAGACTTGCTTTTAGCAGCTTTAAAAACAGCCTCCGTCAATTGATCATTTTGGTCTAAAGAAACCTCAAAGACAAAGTCACTGATAGGTTCGGTACCACTTACCGAATACACGCCTATTTTCCTATTATCTGACTTAAAGCTCGCTTTAATTCCAGTAATTTCTCCTGCCGCATTCCGTTTGATCTTTTTAAATGAAAGCTGCACACCGTATTTATTAAAAAGTTTTTTGTAGCCATTCTCTCCTTTTAAATCTTCATCCGTAGATGTGGGGGTCACGGCCACAGAAATCCTTGTGCTTGAAGCCGTCTTTTTTTCATAAGTAGGCGGTGGTGGTGGTGGAACAGAATAGCCATTTGTCTTGTAAACCGGCGGTGGCGGGGGTGGAATGGTATCTAAAACCTTTGGGCTTATTGGCGGAGGTGGCGGCGCTATTTGAGCCACGACTTCCGTGTTAAATGCAAATACAAAGCCTACTAAAAGCGGGGCGAGTAATACACTGGCCCAGGGATTTTTTTTATTGTTTTCAAGGTTGAGCATCATAATACGTTTTTTTAAAAATGAATGATAAAATGGGTGCACCAGACTCAAATGGTCTAAGGGCACAGTTTGTTTGAGTAATATATATTGGTAGGTTTTTAAGTCTTTGGTGGTGGCTACAGTGAGTTGGTCTGTAAGAAATTCTAGGTTTTCTACCACCGTTTTTCTGTAGGCCCATAGAAAGGGATTCCACCAGGCCATTACCAATAGAAAGTTTGTGAGCAATATGTCCAAAGAGTGCCACTGTTTCACGTGAATTTTTTCATGGGTAAGTATGAGTTCATAGGCCTCAGAGCGGTATAAATGCGTGGGAAACACAATGGTATTTAAAAATGAAAATGGCCCCTTAACCGCATTGGAGAGCAGTAATTTTGGCGGTGTTTTCTGGATGGTTTTGGCTTGAATGAGTAGTTTAATTATGCCGCCTAGTTTCACTATAATCCACCCTAAAATACAGGCGCTTCCTACTCCAATAATTCCCATTAATACCGCTTCAATGGAGATGGTATCCGTTCCGTTCTGTTGAACAGTTTCAAAAGTACCTTGAGCCATGAGCGGGTTCCAAGTCATTTGGACTACTTTTTTAACGCCAATAAACGGCAGCACAACAGAGAGCAATAGGCCCGATAGTAAAAAATGTCTGTTAAAGGAGAATTGTTTTCTGGGATACAGCCAAAAGCGGTACACCACAAAGAATAGGCCTAAAATGACCGTGTTTTTCCAAGCAAAATCCACAAAAGTATCCATGCTTACTTGTTTTTTTCTATGAGCTTAATAATCTCTTTTAATTCACTGATGGAAATTTTTTCTTCCCTAGCAAACTGAGAGACAAGGTGGGCGTAGGAGTCACTGAAAAAATCTGAAATGGCTTTTTCCATAAAGACTGCTCTATAAGATTCTTTACTTATTACAGGGAAGTACTCATGTGTTTTTCCGTATGCTTTATAGGCCACATAGCCTTTTTCCTCTAAGTTTCTAACCATGGTAGACAGGGTGTTGTAGTGAGGGATTTCTTGCTGGCCCTTGTAGGCTTCCAAAATCTCTTTCACAAACCCCTTCTTAAGTCTCCAAAGGATTTTCATCACTTCTTCCTCCTTATTGGTTAACGGTTTCATAAAAAATGTGTTTTAAATTCACTACTAATGTATAACTAAAAAAATAGTTATATAACTTATTTTATAGTTAAACGAAAACCTTGTAGTTCAATTTTTATCTTTTAGCCCTATTTGAAGGGCTTATTTTAGGTATATTTGTTTTTGTACAATTTTTAAAAAACCCCATGAAAACACTTTCAGATTTTAATTTTAAGGACCAAGTGGCCCTGATCCGTGTAGACTTTAACGTTCCTATGAACGAGGCACAGCAAGTCACAGACACCAATAGAATTTCAGCAGCGAAATCTACCATAGACGCCGTATTGGCGCAAGGAGGAAAAGCCGTATTAATGAGCCATTTTGGGCGTCCAAAGGGACAAGTAACCCCAAGCATGTCTCTTTCTTTAATTGTAGACGCGGTGTCTAACGTATTAGGCGTACCGGTTGCTTTTAGTGAAGATTGTGTGGGAGAAAAAGCCCAGGCTGCAGTAGACGCCTTGGCGCCAGGAGGGGTTTTGCTTTTGGAAAACTTGAGATTCCATGCAGCAGAAGAGGCTGGAGACGAAACCTTTGCCAAACAACTGGCTAGTTTGGGAGACATTTATATCAATGACGCTTTTGGTACTGCGCATAGAGCACATGCCTCTACCACTATTATAGCACAATTCTTTAAAGGGTCTTGTTGCTTTGGTGCTTTATTGGCTAAAGAAATTTTAGCGATTGACAAGGTCATGAGCAGTGGAGAAAAACCAGTTACGGCAATTTTAGGAGGATCTAAAGTCTCTTCTAAAATTACCATTATTGAAAATATTTTAGACAAAGTAGATCATTTGATTATTGGAGGCGGAATGACCTACACCTTTATTAAAGCACAAGGTGGTAGCGTTGGAAACTCTATCTGTGAAGACGACAAAATGGCTTTAGCATTAGAGATTTTAGAGAAAGCGTCTGCCAAAGGAGTTCAGGTTCATTTACCTGTGGACGTATTGGCTGCTGACGATTTTAATAAAGATGCCAATACACAAGTAGCAGATGTTTTTGCTATTCCTGAAGGATGGGAAGGTTTAGACGCTGGACCAAAAACCTTAGCGCAATTTGCAGAAGTCATAGCCCAGTCTAAAACCATTTTATGGAATGGACCAGTAGGTGTTTTTGAGATAGAAACCTTTGCTAAAGGAACCATCGCCATAGGTGAGGCCATTTCTAAGGCCACTGCTGCAGGGGCATTTTCTCTTGTAGGAGGAGGAGATTCTGTAGCCGCGGTTAAAGAATTTGGATTCGAAGACAAAGTGAGTTATGTGTCTACAGGAGGCGGCGCTATGTTGGAGAGCTTAGAAGGAAAAACCCTTCCAGGCATTGCGGCTATTGAGGCCATGGCTTAAGCTCATTTCCTTAGTGTAAGTGATGAAAAAATACTACGCAGCATTTTTTTTAGGAATATTTCTTGGGCCATTAGTGGCCCAAGAATCTTCTATACGCATATCTCAAGAGGCTTCTTTATCTCAAGAATTGCCAGCGCTTGCTCTAACAGACACCATCTCAAAACCTTCTTTAGAGGCCTTAGCTTTTACGGTAATTTTAGACTCTATTTTAATGGCTTCTCATGTGGTTCCAGATCCAGAGATCAGTTATTCCGCTCAAGACAGTGTTACTTTTTTTAATCCACCTAAAGACAGCTTAAAAAGCCGTTTGACGCTTTTAGATCAGAAAACTATTTTAGACAGCCGCTACAACCCTTCATTGGAGAGGGTTATTAAGATGTACTTAGGTTCTAAGAGGATTCTTATTCAAAAAATGCTGCATAGAAGCGCGTATTATTTTCCCCTTTTCGAAAGAGAATTAGACGCACTTTCCATGCCTATGGAAATTAAATATTTGGCCATTGTAGAGTCTGCTTTAAACCCCAAGGCTAGATCTAGGGTGGGCGCTACAGGGCTTTGGCAATTTATGTACGGCACTGGAAAAATGATGGGCCTTGAGGTTAATAATTATATTGACGAGCGTCAAGACCCATTAAAATCTACCCAAGCAGCCTTTAAATATTTAAAGAAATTACACGGGATGTTTGGGGATTGGAATTTGGCTTTAGCAGCCTACAATTCTGGACCAGGAAATGTTAGAAAAGCCATTAGGCGCGCTGGGGGTGTGAAAGATTTCTGGGCCATAAGAAGTTTTTTACCTAGGGAAACAGCAGGCTATGTTCCTGCTTTACTTACCACCATGTACTTGTTTGAATATGCAGAAAGCCATGGTTTTGAGTTGCCTAAAACGGTGGCAGCTTCCTATGCTACAGACACCATTCACCTCAAAAAAGCCATTAGTTTTACCCAACTCTCTAAGGCTTTGTCCTTGTCGGAACAAACCATAGAACAACTCAATCCAGTATATAAAATAGGAATTATTCCACAGATCGAAGGGAAACCTCAGGTACTGAGACTTCCAATAGCGTCTACAGCACTTTTTATAGACCAACAAGATAGTATTTACGCTGCAGTGGCTGCAGAAATGGCAATCTTAAAAAAACCCTTTCCAGCCCTTCAGACCGTGGGCGCTCCGCTGAGGTACAGGGTGCAGTCTGGAGATTATTTGGGCAAAATAGCACAGCGATATGGACTAAGGGTTTTAGACATCAAAAAATGGAACAGGCTTAGAAACAACAATCTTTCCATTGGTCAGCGCCTTACTTTATATCCTAAAAGATTTCCAGCGAGTGGGTCAGGAAGCGCATCGGCCGGAGGCCAAAAAAGCGACCAAAAAAGCCCCCAGAAGTCCCCTTCAATTGCTGCGGATCAAAAGACCTACACCGTGGCTGTAGGAGACTCACTTTGGAGCATTGCCCAAAAGGTAGAAGGCGTTAGTGTGGCCGATCTTAAAAAATGGAACGATATTTGGAACAACCAACTTAAACCAGGCACTACGATCAAGCTTTGTTCGTGCACTCCTTAAAAAACATTTTATGAAAAATATTGCGGTTTTCTTTTCTATACTTTTCCTGCTGTCTTCATGTAAGGAAAAATCCAATTATAAATACCTGCCAGAATCCATTGGTCAGGTGCAGTCTATTTTAGTGGTTATGGAGGAAGATTTATGGGAGAGTGCTGTGGGAGATTCCGTTAGAAAAGCTTTTATGAGTCCTATTAAGGGATTGGCTGTGGCGGAACCAGCACACCATATTCAATACATACCCCCTTCTGTTTTTAAAGGAACGGTAAAGCAAAACAGGACAGTTTTAGCAGTGGGCCTAGACAGTTTGTCTCTCGCACACATGAAAAAGGATGTTTATGCAAGACCACAATTAATTGGGGTGGTTAAAGGCGTGGACCAAGCAGATGTTATGCAGCAGTTTCAAGCGAAGAAAGGAGATTTTATCACTGCCTTTAAGGCATTGGAAATAGACCAAACACAAGAGCGTTTTAAGCGCTCCTTAAATCAGGAAAAAGGCATTGAAAATTTGTTGGGTGTTGGGGTAGACATCCCTTCTGCGTATAGGTTGGGAATGCAGACCGAGAGTTTTGCATGGATAGACAGGGCTATTCCAGCAGGAAGCACCAACTTAATTGCTTACGCCCTACCCTATAATAGTTTCGACAATCCAGAGACCTTTATAGAAGACATTGTAGCGGCTAGGGATTCTGTGGTAAAAATTCATATTCCAGGGCCAGATGTGCCTGGAAAAAAGACTTATATGAAAACGGAAACTGTTTTCATGCCTTATGTGTTTCCAGTAGAAATTGGAGGTATGAAAGGCGTAGAGGTTAGAGGTATTTGGGAAATGCATAACTACCCTATGGCCGGACCTTTTGTGAGTTATATTTTAAATGATCCTTCTAGAGACAGAAAAATAGTCTTAGAGGGTTTTGTGTTTGCCCCCAACAAAGAAAAAAGGCCTCATTTGTTTGAATTAGAAGCGATAGTGAAGACGCTACACCCTGTTCAAAGGTAAAATAAGACCTATAAAACATAAAAACCCCTTCCGTGTTGGAAGGGGTTTTTTAGTAGAAATGGAGTGATTTCTACTTATTTTTTATCTTCAATCTTAGGATCTACGTCCTTGGCGTCGTCTTTTGAAGCGTCTTTAAATTCTTTAATACCGCTTCCCAGTCCACGCATTAATTCTGGAATTTTCTTTCCTCCGAAAAGTAGTAATACAACAAGAACTACTACAACTATTTGCATGGGGCCAAAGGCTAAAAAAGGGACTAAACTGATCATAATCAATAATTTTATCTCTGACAAAAGTACTAAAAAAGTTCTAAGATTGTATTTTTCCCTCGCAAATCGTGATACTAAATGTATCTTTGTGGTGTATGGCTAAGAAAGCAGTAAAAAAGGAGCGCTCCGAAAATAAATGGCGTTACAAATACCGGCTAGTGGTCTTAAATGAAGACACCTTTGAAGAGAAGGTGTCCTTTAAGCTCTCTAGGCTGAATGTTTTTGTGGTAGGCACCCTTTCTGCTGTTGCTTTAATTGCAGCTACAATTGTGCTTGTGGCCTTTACCTCCCTTAGAGAATACATTCCAGGTTACGCCTCAACAGACCTTAAAAGACAGGCTGTTTCTCTAGCAGAAGTCACGGACTCTCTGAGCCAGATTATCTCCTATAACGAACGCTATATTGAGCGCATTCGCATGGTGCTTAAAGGAGATTACGCGCCCAGCCAAATTGAGAATGACTCTTTGGACCTTCCTTTTAATTTAGACACCACTACTGTAGCACTCACTCCTATTCGAGAAGACTCTATTTTACGCGCCAGAGTAGCCTTAGAAGACCGATACAATTTGTTTGAAAGCAACACCAACGCTCTAGAAACGGCCTTGTTCCCTCCGGTAAGTGGTTTAATCACTCAAGGGTTTGATCCTGAAATAAAGCATTATGCTATAGATATAACCGCGGTAGAAGACGCCCCTGTTAAAGCCATTACTTCAGGTACTGTGGTCTTTTCAGAATGGACTTCAGACACGGGTTATGTGATCATGATTCAACACAGAAATGGGATGTTGTCTGTGTATAAACACAATGGGGCCTTGTTAAAAAACCAAGGCGACCAAGTATTGGCGGGCGAGGTAGTAGCTGCCGTGGGGAATACAGGGGAGTATTCCACAGGCGCACATTTACATTTTGAATTGTGGGAGAAAGACCGACCGGTAAACCCCCTAAATTATATAGACTTTAATTAACCTATGGGCCTAAAGCAATTTGCAGCAAAGATATTTGCTAAATACATCGTACAACAAACCGCCCAATGGGCCAATGAGCCTATAGCAACTCAAGAGGCGGTTTTTGCCGCTCTAATAGCCCAAGCCCGCCATACGCAGTTTGGGAAAGACCACGGTTTTGATCAGATAAAGACCCACGGGGATTTTATAAAAAGTGTTCCCGTGAGGGATTATGAAGACCTAAAGCCTTATGTTCAAAAAGTAGTTGCTGGAGAAAAAGACATACTCTGGCCAGGACAACCGGCTTATTTTGCCAAGACCTCAGGCACCACTTCTGGCGCCAAATACATTCCCATTACCAAAGCATCTATTCAGGAACAAGTAAAGGCCTCGAGAGACGCTATTCTGCATTATATACACCAGAGCGGAAACAGTGATTTCGTGACCAGAAAGATGATTTTTTTACAAGGGAGCCCTGTTTTAGACACCTCTGGATATATTCCGACAGGAAGGCTTTCTGGAATATCTGCCCATTATGTTCCCGCCTACCTACAGCGCAATAGATTGCCCAGCTGGGAGACCAATTGTATAGAAGATTGGGAGACAAAAGTAGACGCCGTGGTCAAAGAGACCATTACAGAAGATATGGGCGTGATTGCTGGAATTCCTTCTTGGGTGCAAATGTATTTTGAACGTCTCAAAGCGGCCAGCGGCAAACCTGTAGGAGACTTATTTAAGCATTTTAAGCTCTTTATTTATGGGGGAGTTAATTATGAGCCTTACCGAGCTAATTTTGAAAATTTAATAGGAAGAAAAGTAGACACCATTGAGCTATTTCCTGCCAGCGAAGGCTTTTTTGCCTACCAAGACCTGCGCGATGAAAAAGGCATGTTACTACTCTTGAACAGCGGTATTTTTTACGAGTTTATTCCCGCAGACCAGTTCTTTGAAAAAGACCCGCCAAGACTCACTATTGGCCAAGTATCTTTGGGTGTAAACTATGTCCTGATACTCTCTACCAATGCGGGTTTATGGGGTTACAATATTGGAGATACGGTTCAATTTACCTCTTTAAAACCCTACAGGGTGATAGTTTCAGGGCGTATTAAACATTTCATTTCTGCCTTTGGAGAACACGTTATTGCCAAAGAGGTAGAATACGCCATGCAAGAGGCCATAGAAAAAACAGACGCGAGGGTGCTGGAATTTACGGTAGCGCCTCAGATAGCCCCAAGTAGTGGGTTGCCTTATCACGAATGGTTGGTAGCCTTTGAAAAAGCCCCTTCAGATATAAGTCTATTTTCCAGTATCTTAGACCAATCGTTACAAGACCAAAACAGTTATTATAAAGACCTCATTGTGGGGAAGGTATTGCAAGGCTTAAAAATCACCTCCCTTCCTACAGACGCTTTTACCCAGTTTATGAAAACCAAAGGCAAATTGGGCGGGCAAAACAAAGTGCAGCGATTGGCCAACGACCGAGAAATTGCAGATGCCTTATTAAAAATGAAAGACCATGTCTAATAAAAACACCAGGGCCAGAGAGTCTACCAACGCCATTGAGCGTATTTATATTACCATGAGGCACCTATTTAATAGGGGCTTTTACAAGCCGATGGGGGTTTCTGGAGAAACCCTAAGAAATGCCCTCTTACAACTCAGGCCCGAAATTTACGGAAGTATAGCAGAGGAAAAAGCAGAGCTCAATGGGCTCATCTATGTGTTGGAACGTTTGCCGGAAGGGATTGAGGAATGTCGCTTTATAAACCTCACCTCAGATGAAGGTTATGGTGCAGCCCATTTTAAAGCGATTGTACCCCCAAAGAGAAGAAGAAATTGCTTTAGGATAGACCACGAGCAAATGAATGTGGAAATTACTAGAGGGCGTTCGGATATTTATGACATTCTCACCCACTTGACGTTCTTGTTTATAGAATCACACAAGATTTTAAAACGTGTTTACCTTGAAGACAGTCAGAAAACAACCAGAGATTGGACCAAGTTTTCAGAGGCCATTACCAAGGGAAAACTCACTGTAGCAGAGCGAGAAACCGCCCTAATACATATGTCTAATTTTCTGGGGCGTTCTTTTCTTGAAGTATCAGAAATGCATAAAAAATTAGCCACTAAAACACAACCAGAGCGCTTTTTAAAAGTGATTTACTGGTTGGGGAATCTGGCCATAGAAGAAGAGACCACAGGAGAAAAGCGCACCATTACCTTTAGCCCCTTACTCAGGGAGCGTTTGGGCCACCATATTCACGGAGAGCGCTGGGCCAACGCCATTAAAGAGTCGCTCATTAAACAAGACCTTATGGGCCGTCCTTTGCACATTATTAGCGCTAATATGCACTCAGTAATGAATGCCCTTTTCGCGAGGAAAGCTTTAGGGAAAGCCTTTGAAAAAAGCACCGATCTAGCCATATACGAAGCCCTCAGTGCCCCAGAAAACGAAGCCCTTAGGGCCCAGGTTACTGAATTTGCCACAGCCTATGGAATGACCTTTATCCCAGACCAATCTGGGACCAACATAGACATACAGATTTTTGATTTAGCCAAAGCAGTCGGGCAGAGTCACTTTCTGCCTACATTTAAAGACCCAGCAAAAGCACCTGTCATTTTCGTGATGGATTACGCCTTTGGAGAGCAGGCTTATGAGACCATGGACGAGTTGTTAAAGCCCTATAAAGTGAACAGAAAAATGCCTTTGTTTTTAGACGTTCAGTCTATTTCTATCATGGGAAAGGCCGGAATTTTAGAAGGAGGAAAAGGAGATTTGATGATTCCAAATGCCCATATTTTTGAAGGATCTGCAGACAACTATCCTTTTAAGAACCAGCTTTGTGCGGCAGATTTTGAAGGCCATGATCTACTGGTGTTAGAAGGGGCTATGATTTCTGTTTTAGGGACATCGCTTCAGAACAAAGACATTTTGACCTACTTCCACGAGTCTACTTGGAATGTGATTGGCTTAGAGATGGAAGGGGTGCATTATCAAAAAGCCATACAGTCTGCTTCTAGGGTACGTAGGAGCATTCGTGAAGACGTAGAAGTGAATTACGCGTATTACGCCTCAGACAACCCATTGGAAACAGGTAGTACACTAGCCTCTGGAGGGCTTGGTACTACAGGGGTAAAACCTACTTACCTCATTACAGAGAAAATACTCACCCAAATTTTAAGCTCATAATCATGTCATTACTTATCACAGGAGGCGCAGGTTTTATAGGCTCACATGTAGTGCGTTTGTTTGTACAAAAATATCCCGACTACCATATCATTAATTTAGACGCACTGACTTATGCAGGGAATTTAGAAAACCTCAAAGATATAGAGCAGTTGCCCAACTATACCTTTGTCAAAGGCAGTATAACAGACAGTTCGCTTTTAGAACGCCTTTTTAAACAATACGACATAAAAGGGGTTATTCACCTCGCAGCAGAAAGCCATGTAGACCGATCTATCAAAGATCCTATGGCATTTATAGATACCAACATTAAAGGCACAGCAGCGCTTTTAAACGCTTGCAGGACCCATTGGAAATCCTTTGAGGGAAGACGCTTTTATCAGATCTCTACCGATGAGGTCTTTGGCGCTTTGGGAAATACCGGCTATTTCACAGAAGATAGCCCTTATGCACCTAATTCTCCTTATTCTGCCTCAAAGGCCAGCGCAGACCACTTGGTACGCGCTTATGGAGAAACCTATGGTTTGCCCTATGTGATCTCTAATTGCTCTAATAATTACGGTCCCAATCATTTCCCTGAAAAACTCATCCCGCTATGTATACATAATATCTTAGAAGGTAAAGACCTGCCCATTTACGGCAATGGCTTATACACCAGGGATTGGCTGTATGTAAAAGACCATGCCTTGGCTATTGATCAGGTCTACCATCAAGGAGAAAATGCAGCAACTTATCTCATAGGGGGGCACAATGAATACACCAATATAGACCTTATTCGCCTTTTGTGTGACCAAATGGATGCTCGCTTAAACAGGCCCCAAGGAACGGCACAAAAGCAGATTACTTTTGTAAAAGACCGTCCAGGACATGACCTTCGTTATGCCATAGATGCCAGTAAAATTCAGCGACACTTGGGTTGGACTCCTGCCCATACTTTTGAACAAGGACTGGCCGCTACCATCACATGGTATTTAGAAAATCCAGATTGGTTAAGTCAGGTTACTTCTGGCGCTTACAAATCCTATTACGAAAACCAATACAAATCGGAATAGAAAGTGTTATTTTAGCGACAGGGTTTGAGGCGCTACAAAGCGGCCTAAAACCCGTTTAAAAAAAGAAAATGAAAGGTATTATTTTAGCAGGCGGGAGCGGAAGCAGATTACACCCCATTACTTTGGCGGTAAGTAAACAACTCATGCCTGTCTACAATAAACCCATGATCTACTACCCTATTTCTACCCTGATGTATGCGGGTATTCAAGAGATCTTAATCATTACCACTCCTACAGATGCACCACTTTTTAAACAGTTATTGGGAGATGGAAGCGCCTTGGGCTGTCAGTTTTCTTATGCGGTTCAAGAGGCACCAAATGGATTGGCGGAGGCTTTTATTATAGGAGAATCCTTCATTGGAGATTCAGATGTGGCTTTAATTTTAGGAGACAATATTTTTTATGGAAGTGGTTTGTCAAAAACCCTACAAGCGGCTAAAAACCCACAAGGAGGGACCATTTTTGCCTATGCTGTTCAAGATCCGCAGCGTTATGGCGTAGTGACTTTTGACCACCAACAAAAAGCCCTTTCTATAGAAGAAAAACCGGAGCATCCGGCCTCTAATTATGCCGTTCCAGGTATTTATTTTTACGACGCCTCGGTAGTGGCCATTGCCAAATCTATACCACCTAGTCAACGGGGAGAATTGGAAATCACAGACATTAACAGCGCTTACTTAAAACAAGGGAAATTAAATGTTCAAAAACTAGACGCCGGGATTGCCTGGCTAGACACGGGAACTTTTGAGTCTCTTAGACATGCAGCTCAGTTTGTAGAAGTGATAGAAACCAGACAGGGACTCAGCGTGGGATCTATAGAGTTGGCGGCTTATGAAATGGGCTATATAAGCAAAGATGCTTTTATTGCCTTGGCAAAACCACTGGAGAAAAGTGGCTACGGAAAAAACCTATTGAGAAATCTTCATTAGTATCATGAATAGAAACTCCACGAACACAACCTTAATAGCAAAACCCCTTTTGGCATGGCTTATATAGAAACCCCTTTAAAAGGTTGTTTTGAAATAACTCCAACCCTATTTAAAGACGCCCGCGGCTCTTTTTTTGAGGCTTTTAATAAGGTCCATTTTCTAGCGGCCACAGGAATTTCTTTTGAGGTAGCCCAAGAGAATCAGTCTACTTCTGTGAAAGGAACGATTAGAGCGCTTCATTACCAAAAAGGAGACTATGCACAAGCCAAATTGGTTCGGGTACTGGAAGGAGACATTATAGATGTAGTGGTAGATTTAAGGCCGGGTTCTCCTACCTACGGCATGCACCATAGAATACAATTAAGTGCTTTGAACCTCAAGCAGCTCTATATACCCAAGGGCTTTGCCCATGGATTTTCTGTGTTGAGTAAAATTGCTACAGTGGTGTACGCCTGTGACGCGCCTTATCAAAAGGATCAAGAAGGCGGGGTGTATTACGCAGACCCTTCCTTAAATATTGACTGGGGCCTTGGAGACAGTACCCCTTTATTATCTGAAAAAGACCAAGCCCTCCCGCTTTTAAAAGATATTTTATAATGGGGGAGATGCTACAAAAAGACATGATCTTGGTTACGGGAGCTAGTGGCCAACTAGGCCAGTCTTTACAGTATGTCCTTCAACATCAGCTTACCAATCTAAAGGCTTCCGATGCGCTGGACAGTACCTCTACCCATGAACAAATGGCTGCTTTTGCGGCAGCACATGAATTTATTTTTTTAGACAGAGACCACTTAGATTTAAGCCCTAGGGAGACCCTTTCTCAGGATATTGAGAGGCTTTTAGAGGAGTACAGGCCAAAGGCTTTTATACACGCTGCAGCATATACTCAGGTAGACGCGGCAGAATCAGACGAACAAGCCGCTTTTCACCTGAATGAAACTGCCACTGACTTGTTAGCTAAAGCCTGCGCCCAGCGAAATATTCTTTTTATTTATCTTTCTACAGACTTTGTGTTTGGCGGTAAAAACCACCATCAAAAACCTTTTACGGGGGCAGATCCCATAGCCCCAGAAGGTGTGTATGCTCGCTCTAAAGCGGCAGGGGAAAAGGCGGTACAAAGCGCTGCAGGACCTCATTATATTGTGCGTACTTCTTGGTTATTTAGTCCTTTTGGGCACAACTTTGTAAAAACCATGTTGCGTTTGGCGCAGCAAAGATCAGACCGTAAACCTCCAAGTATTTCTGTGGTGGCAGACCAATTTGGCTGCCCTACCTCTGCCTTAGATTTGGCTAGAGCTTTAATCTTACTGATAGCTACAAAGGCCCCTCCTTATGGCATACACCATTACAGCAATGCAGGCCCTGCCCATTGGGCTCAGTTGGCTGGCGCTATTTTTGAACAGCGTAATTTACCCATCACAGTAAAACCCATTAGCACCGAAGATTTCGCAGCACCAGCGCCTCGCCCCCACTACAGCGTATTAGAAAATACGCTAGACCCAAAGGCAAGACCTTGGAAAGAAGCCTTGGCTGAGGTGCTCAGTATATTAAAGACCGCTTAATGCCCTTTTAAAGTTCACCCCATAATATGACGCATATAACACCGACAAAAAAAAGAATTTTAATCACAGGAGCCGCTGGCTTTTTAGGGTCTCATCTCTGTGATTTTTTTATCGCAAAGGATTTTCATGTCATTGGTATGGACAACCTCATCACAGGAGATTTAAAAAACATTTCCCACCTGTTCTCTTTACCCAATTTTGAGTTTCACCACCACGACGTCACTACTTTTGTTCACGTGCCTGGTGCCTTGGATTATATCTTACATTTCGCTTCTCCTGCAAGTCCTATAGACTATTTGAAAATTCCCATAGAAACCCTGAAAGTGGGGGCCTTGGGCACCCATAATTTATTAGGCTTGGCCAAGGAGAAAGGCGCTCGAATTTTAGTGGCTTCTACCTCAGAAGTGTACGGAGACCCTTTGGTACACCCACAAACAGAAGACTACAACGGAAATGTGAGCCCTGTAGGGCCCAGGGGCGTCTATGACGAGGCCAAACGCTTTATGGAATCCATTACCATGGCCTACCACCGTTTTCACGGTCTAGAGACCCGTATTGTGAGAATCTTTAACACCTACGGTCCTAGGATGAGGCTCAATGACGGGAGAGTAGTTCCGGCTTTTATGGGACAGGTACTCCGAGGAGAAGACATCACCGTATTTGGAGACGGCAGTCAGACAAGATCCTTTTGTTATATTTCAGATCAGGTAGCCGGTATTTACAGCCTGCTTATGTCTGATTATGCGGAGCCTGTCAATATTGGAAACCCTCACGAAACGACTATTCTAGAATTTGCCCAGGAAATTCAACGCCTCAGTGGGACGGATCAAAAAATAGTCTTTAAGCCCCTACCTCAGGACGACCCACTCCAGCGAAAACCAGATATTTCACTGGCTAGAAAAGTACTGGATTGGACCCCTAAAGTATCTAGGGAAGAGGGGATTGCCAAGGTTTTTGACTATTTTAAGTCCCTGCCTTTGGAAGAATTAAACGCTAAGGCACACCGAGATTTTAAATAAATTCACGGAGAGCCAAAGGGTTTCTCATACAAAGTGTATTTTTACAAAAATTTTTACCTCATGAATATTCTCATTCTAGGCGCCGGAGGGCGTGAACACACCATTGCATGGAAGCTCAAAGAAAGCCAAACCCCTACCCAGTTGTTTGTAGCTCCTGGAAATGCAGGAACGGCTCAGATAGCGACTAATTTAGCGATTGGTGTCACCGATTTTCCAGCCATTAAGGAAGCGGTTTTGGCCCACGACATACAAATGGTTGTGGTAGGGCCAGAAGACCCGCTAGTATTGGGAATACATGACTTTTTTCTAGCAGATCCAGCCCTTTCGGATGTTCCTGTGATAGGCCCTCAGAAAGCTGCTGCTGCCTTAGAAGGCAGTAAGGATTTTGCCAAGCAATTTCTCATGCGTCACAGCATACCAACAGCAGCCTACCAAGCTTTTACAGCCAAAAACTTGGAAGCGGGCTATGCTTTCTTAGACACATTAAAGCCTCCTTATGTATTAAAAGCAGACGGTTTGGCGGCTGGTAAAGGGGTGCTAATTTTAGATGACTTGTCAAAGGCTAAGGAAGAATTGAAAAACATGCTGGTAGACGCCAAGTTTGGTGCGGCCAGTACCACAGTGGTGATAGAAGAGTTTTTAGACGGTATTGAGCTGTCTTGTTTTGTCTTAACAGATGGTAAAAACTATAAAGTACTCCCTACCGCCAAGGATTATAAAAGAATTGGCGCCGGAGATACCGGTCTGAACACCGGAGGTATGGGCGCTATTTCTCCCGTCCCTTTTACAGACCAAGCCTTTATGGATAAGATTCATACAAGGGTAGTGGAACCTACCATTCAAGGCTTAGAAAAAGACGGCCTCCCTTATAAAGGCTTTATTTTTATTGGCCTAATAAAAGTAGGGGATGATCCTTTTGTCATAGAGTACAATGTGCGTTTGGGCGATCCAGAAACAGAGGTAGTCTTGCCTAGGCTAAAAACAGATTTAGTTGCGGTCTTTAATGCCGTAGCCAAGCAAACATTAGATCAGATAGACTTAACAATAGACCCAAGAACAGCCACCACAGTGATGAGCGTTGCAGGCGGCTACCCAGAAGCCTATGAAAAGGGGCATGAAATATCAGGTTTGGAAACCCCTAGCGATGCTTTAATTTTCCATGCAGGAACGACAATTCAAAACGGCAGGGTGGTAACCAATGGAGGAAGGGTCTTGGCGGTAACTAGTTTTGGAAACGATTACAAAGAAGCTTTGTCCAGGTCTTACGATCGATTAAAAGGCATTTCTTTTAAAGACATATACTACAGAGAAGATTTAGGTTTTGATTTGGATTAAGACCCAAAAAAAAGCCCGCTGAAAGCGGGCTTTTTTAATATGATACATGGCCTAAGCCTTAAGTATTAAATATAAGAGTGAGCAGAAACGTCTTTGTTTTCTTCTCCTGAATCACTGAAACCTTTTAATTGAAGCATCCAATACACCATTGCGGCAGCGCCAATGAGCATAAAAACCCAGTTCAGTGCGTTGGCTCCCCACCAGTTGTCCATACTGCGTAAGGCGTCAAAAGGCAAGAATAAAAAATCTACAAAAAGACTTTCAATGGCTTTAAAAAGAGAAATCATCATGACAATTTATTTTAAGTAGCCTCAATAAAACAAGGCCAACATTTTTATTATTTAGCGTAACTTTATCCTTGAGAAGGATCTTAAATACCATCTCAGCTTACAAAAGTATAAAATCTTCTCATGATAAGCCACATTTTTAGCAAAACAAAGCCTGTAAATTTTTTGCTGCTTAGCTTCTTATTGGCTGTTTATATACTTTCTTTCGAGGGCTTTATAGGCATTGGTTCTGGGGACAGCCGTGATTTTTGGGCCTATTTAATGCAAAACATAGGTTTTTTCTTAAAAGGTTTGGCACTTTTTGTTCCCGCACTCTTTCTCATAGACTTTATACTCAAAAGAAACAAACTGGTGCTCACCCACAGCTACACCCTCTTTTATTTCGTGGTTTTTTGTGGTCTTTTTCCTGCTATTTTTTCCCATACAGACCTCCTTTTGGCTCACTTTTTTGTCCTTCTAGGACTCAGGCGTATCTTGAGCTTAAAGACCAAGCAACGTTCTAGAAGAAAAGTTTTTGAAGCCTGTTTGTGGTTTTTGGTCGCCAGTTATTTTTATGATTGGACCCTATTATACCTCATTGTTTTGGTGGCATCGCTCTTTATTTATGACAAAAACAATCCGCGGTATTGGGGATTAATTCTATGGGCCATTTTGGTGTATGCAGTATTGCTTTGGGGATTTGTTATTAGAGATAATTTTAGTTCTTTTTTCAATCAGCAGTATCTTTTTAATATTCCCCCCCAAGGGTTTTCTTCTAAAATAAGCTTGTTAATTATTGGTTTTTTTGGTAGTAGTACCTTAGTGTTGTTGTGGAATTATAGCAGGAAAGCGAGCGCAAAAGTGGCTTCATTGGGGCGTAAAAATAGCTTGGCTATACTGACCTTGACCGGATTTTTAGGTGGGCTACTTTACCTCTTTTCTCCAGCAGACAACCACAGCGCATTAGTGTTTTCTTTTTTTCCCTTGGCTTTTCTTTGGAGTAACACCACGGAATTATTACCCAAAACTTGGCAGAAGGAAGTCTTAATGTGGAGTATGTTAAGCGCACCCCTCTGGAGTTTAATCGTTTATTTGGTTCAAAATTAAATGGGTACCTTTGCCTAAAATCACTAGAATATGTTTGCTGCCACCGCTTGGAAAATTTTCAATGAAAGTATAGAGAAGTACCATCTTTTAGACCGTGTAGATCAGGAATTCCAGAACCCCCACGACGCTAAAGAGATTGCCCATTTACTCTACAAGAAAAACTGGATAGATACGGTACAGTGGCATTATGAAGACCTTATTCGTGACCCTTCCATTGATCCTGTAGGTGCCCTTGAGCTCAAACGAAAGATAGACGCCAGCAACCAAGAACGCACTGATTTGGTAGAGTATATAGACAGTTATTTTTATGAACAATACAAAGGGGTCAATGCACAGGCAAATACTACCATTAATACAGAAAGTCCTGCATGGGCCGTAGACAGACTCTCTATTTTGGCCTTGAAAGTATATCATATGAGGGAAGAGGTGCTCAGAGAAGACGCTAGCCCTGCTCACACAGCGCAGTGCCAAGAGAAACTAGAAGTGTTGCTCACTCAAAAGGAAGACCTATGTTTGGCCATAGACCAGTTGTTGGCAGATTTTGAAGCCGGAAACAAGTACATGAAAGTCTATAAGCAAATGAAAATGTACAACGACGCAGACCTGAACCCAGTGCTCAGGGCTCAGAAATAAGGATTCCATTTAAACAGTCAACCCATTGCCAAGCTCAGAAAACTCCTCTAAAGCTTTAAAGCACCACTTATTGGTGATCCGGCTTTCTGCTATGGGAGATGTGGCTATTATGGCGCCTGTTTTACATGCCTTAGTCACTCAGTACCCCCAACTACAAATTAGCTTAGTTACCTTAGAAAAGTGGGTGCCTATCTTTAAGGATATCCCCAGGTTAAAAATAATTACAGCGCACACCAGAGGTATTCATAAAGGTTTTACAGGAATTTGGCGGCTCAGTCAGTCGCTAAAAAATGAAGGTTTTAGGGCAGTAGCAGACCTTCACTTTGTACTGCGCTCCCGTCTCCTGTGTTTTTTTCTATCTTTAAGTGGCTATAAATGGGCACATATAGACAAGGGTAGGGCAGAGAAAAAGGCCTTAACCCGCCTGGAGAACAAAGTGTTTAAACCCCTTACACACAGCAGTATTCGCTATGCGGAGGTATTCAAAAAATTAGGATATCCTGTGGTTTTAGACGCAACGGCTGTATTGCCCAAGCCGCCATCTAAAGCACAAAGCATTCCCGGAAAGCCACATAAAACCATTGGCATAGCCCCTTTCGCTGCCCATGCAGGCAAGCAATACCCATTAAAGCTCCTAGTTCAGGCCTTAGAAATTTTTAGCCGTTTGGCTGGCAAAGACCAAAAAGAGATTCGTTTTGTTTTTTTTGGCGGAGGTCTTGTAGAAGCCCCAAAAATTAAAGCCCTCTGCGAGCAATTTCCCAACAGCAGCCACGGTTTGTCGCTTTCTTTTGAGCAAGAACTATCTCTGATTGCTCATCTGGATCTCATGCTAGCAATGGATTCTGGTAATGCTCATTTGGCTGCCATGTACGGTGTGCCTACCATAACCCTATGGGGCAACACCCATCCCTACGCTGGTTTTGCGCCTGTTTTTCAGCCAGAAAATCACCTGTTGCTGCCGGACCGCAATCAGTACCCAGGCTTGCCTACATCTGTCTTTGGAAAAGAAGTGCCTAAAGGATATGAAAAGGTCATGGAAACTATAGATCCTAAGACGGTTGCCCATAAAATGAGGGAGTTGTTAGAAGCGGCAAGGGCCAAATAGGCCAAAAAACACCACAACCACTTTTTTAGGCCACTGTGCCCTGACAACTGCTTCCAGCACCTGCTGTACAACCGTAACAATGCTGAGAAATCACCACTTCTCTTCCTTCTAATAAGGCAGTATCGTAGTCCTTTATATGGCGGGCTTTAGCAGCTACTTTGAGGCCTAACATCTGGTTAAAATCACAGTCGTAGAGGTAGCCGTCCCAACTCACAGAAAGGGTATTGGTACACATCACGCCTGCCACAGCCGCAGGATTGTAAGCGTCTACCAAGGAATACATATAATCTTCAAAATTTCCAGAGGCCACCAGGTAGTCTAAAAATCGTGAAATGGGCAGGTTGGTAATGGCAAATAAGGCGTTAAATTGAATCCCAAAATCGGTGTCCAACACTTTTTTAAAGTCCTTTTCTAAGGCGGCCTGATCCCCAGGCAAATACGCTCCAGAAGGGTTGTACACCAGGTCTAATTTTAAGTCGTTTCCAGGCATGCCGTAACCCACTTTGTTGAGCATTTTCAGGGCTTCAATGGAGGTGTTAAACACCCCATCTCCTCGCTGTTTATCTGTTTTACCTTGGGTATAATGTGGCATGGAAGACACTACATGTACCCCGTGTTTTGCAAAGAATTCTGGTAGGTCGTGGTATTTTTTGTTGGCCCTAATAATGGTGAGGTTAGAACGCACAATAAAGTCTTTTATGCCTGCGGCCGATGCCGCTTTTACAAACCACCTAAAATCTGGATTCATCTCCGGGGCGCCACCCGTCAGGTCCAAGGTATGGGCCCCTGTTTGGGCAATCACGTCCAAACACTGTTGCATGGTTTCCCTAGTCATGATTTCCTTTCGGTCTGGGCCAGCGTCTACATGGCAGTGTGCACAGACTTGGTTGCACATATACCCCAGGTTTATTTGAAGAATTTCCAGTTTTTTAGCCCTTAAGGGAAACTGTCCTGTTTGGGCAATTTTGTCTTTAAAGAGCGGCAATTCTCCTTCTTTAAAAGGACCTGATTGCAAGAGGTCTAATTGCTTTTGGGTTTGGGCCAATTGGTGGCCTGTTGCTTTTAGAGATTTGGTTGCCATAGCATTTTTTAAAAGGC
>JAQWFV010000015.1 GCA_029238555.1 Flavobacteriaceae bacterium | reverse complement strand
ATTTTGGCGCCTTTACTAATTAAGAAATCCTCAAATTTCTTAACTGTTTCCTCTATCTGAGTATCAGACAGAACGGGATTTAAAATGAAAACAGTTTCGTAATGATTCATATGTTATATAATTTAAGTCTGCAAAAGTAAGTCTTTTTTCTGTATATGCAAAAAATTTACAAACTCTAGTGAATTTAAGCACTTACAAATCTAATTAACCTGATTACTCATCGACTTAACGATTTTTTTCACCTTAATCTAAGCCTTTTAAAACACAAAACAACAGATTAAATTAGTTTCACAACATTATAGCTCAAGTTCACATCATTTATTATAAACAGGCTAAAAGTTTAAATACATTTATGACAACCCAATGAAAATCCCATTTCATATGTCAAAGCTAAAATGTGTTGTTGTAGAAGATTCAGAAATTCAAAGAATCACTTTAGAGAGAATTATTAAATCACATCCAGATCTTGTCCTAGTGACAAGTTTCAGAAATGCGATAGAGGCAAAAAACGGTATTAATAACAGGTCTATTGATCTGGTGTTTTTAGATATAGAAATGCCTTTAGTTTCAGGGTTTGAATTATTAGAAACCTTAAACTACAAACCTCAAGTAATTGTTACAGCTGGAAAAACAGAACACGCTCTCAAAGCATTTGAATATGACGTTATTGACTTTTTACAAAAACCTATTTTACTAACTAGGTTTGATCTAGCGATAAAAAGAGCCATGCTAAAATACGAGCAAGAGCACCAGAATGACGCGTCTGAAAATCAAATTTTTATCCGATCTAAGATGAATAAAAAGAGAATTAGTTTTGGAGAAATAAAATGGATAGAAGCAAAAGGGGATTACGTAAAAATAGTTACTCTTGACAGTCATGTTTTAGTGCTTTCTTCTCTAAGAGCATTCCATGATTTACTCCCAAAAGACACCTTTATAAGAATTCACAAATCTTTTGTTATAAACATTGAAAAAATAGATCGATTCAATGCTAGAGAAGTGGCTATTAGTGGTCAGGTTATTCCGGTGAGTAGGGCAAAGAAAAATTGTTTGTCAGAAGCAATGAAGTTTATGTAAAACGCCTTATGCATTGACAATTTTTTAAAAAAAATGGCACCATAAGCGTTGTTGTGTGTTTAGCAATAAATAAGACTCAATGAACAGATTTAATAGGGGTCCACATTGAAGACAATTCTCACCCCTTTAAAAGGACCTACTGCATTAAAGGATTTTTCTAACCTAAGTAAAGTACTCTTCACTTGCTTGAGGGCGTATTGTGGGGGTACTTTTAAGAGAATGTGTTTTATGTACTGGTTTCTAACCCGAGAGACAACCGGAAATTCAGGACCCAAAATTCCAGTCTTAAATATATTCCTCAAACCTTTTGCAAACCAATCTGAGGCATCGTTTAATTTGTTGTAGTCTTTATGCTTTAGTGTTATTTTAATAATTTTGTTAAAAGGAGGGTATTTATATATCTCTCTCTGATACAATTGCTCCTTACACATCGATTGAAATTCATAAGTAGTTACTTGTTGGAGTATTTGATGTTCCGGATGGTAAGTCTGAATGAGTACTTTTCCCTTTTTTTCCGTTCTACCTGCACGTCCGGCTACCTGGGTGAGTAATTGGAAAGTTTTTTCATGCGCCCTAAAATCAGGAAAATTCAGCAATGAATCTGCAGCCATGACCCCTACCAAACCAACATCTCTGAAATCTAATCCTTTGCTCAACATTTGAGTACCTACTAGAATATCTATTTCATGTTGCTCAAAGCGATCAATAATTTGCTGGTAACCATCTTTAGCCCTAGTAGTATCTAAATCCATACGGCCTACTTTAGCATCAGGAAAAAGAGTCTCCAAAGAGGTGACTACTTGTTCTGTACCAAAACCTTTTGTAGACACATCTAGACTTCCGCAAGAGGTGCATTGCGATTTTTTGTGTTCTTCATATCCACAATAATGACAACGAAGTACTCCAGCATTTGAATGAAAGGTTAAACTCACATCACAACTTTTACAATGTGGGGTGTGCCCACAGCTAAAGCATTCAACTAAAGGAGCGTACCCCCTCCTGTTTTGAAATAAAATCACTTGCTCCCCAGCAGATAAGGTTTCTTCAATAGCCCACCTAAGGGGCTCTGAAAAATGAAACTTCATTTTTTTCTTCTTGTATTGCTCCTTGAGGTCTATTAAATTTATGCTAGGCATAGAAATGTTGGCATGCCTTTGAGTCAATTCTGCTAAACCATACTTTTGCTGCAATACATTTTGCATTGATTCTAAACTAGGCGTTGCTGAACCCAATACAATGGACGCCTGTGAAATATGAGCCAAAACAATCGCTGAATCTCTAGCATGGTACCTAGGTGCTGGATCAAACTGCTTGAATGAATTCTCATGTTCCTCATCTACAATAACGAGGCCCAACTTTTTAAAAGGTAAAAAAAGTGCAGATCTAGCGCCAACAATTAGTTGTGCTTTGGGATTTTCATGGACCACATTTTGCCAAACTTCTACACGCTCTTGCAAATTGTATTTGGAATGATACACAGAGACCGAAGTGCCAAAATAGTACTGAAGTCTGGTGATAAGCTGAGTTGTCAATGCAATTTCAGGCAGTAAATACAACACCTGCTCCCCCCTTAAAAGCGCCTCTTGAATTAAAGCCGCATACACTTCTGTCTTTCCAGAGGCAGTAACACCATGTAAAAGAGACACTTTACGTTCATTGAAATGAGACTTAATTGTAGCCAATGCTTGTAATTGTGAAGGATTTAAAGTTTTAATCGGTACCGTTTTAAAATCTGAATCAAGTTCAACACGATCTATTCGCTTTTCCGATTTTTCTACTATTCCTTTAGAAATAAGTCCTTTTAACGCAGCAGTACTTAGTCCGTTCTTTTTAAAATCTAAGTCAGTAATTACTTTTGAATGAGATGCCCTTGAGATAAAGAAATTTAAAATCTCTAATTGTTTGGGGGCATTTTTAAGTGATAAAAATAAAGATTCAACACTTTTAGTATCTGAGGGGAAATGTTTTGGAAAAGAGTACTCGTTTCTAAATTTTGGTTTATAACGCGCTGTGAGTTGCTCCTCTACAACAACCAGTCTAAGGGTTAGTAATACCTCAATAATATTAAAAATATTATCCTTTGGAACTAAAGTACTCAAAGTTTGTATGGGAAGTGATACTTCTGAGGACAGTGCATCCAAAACTATATAGGCATTGTCCGAAATGTCTGCCGTAAGTGTATCGCGCTCCTTTTGCAAGGTGTCTGAGCGCCTTAGATGTGTTTCTCCCTCTAAAATCAGTGCAGTTGGAACAGCTGTTTTATATACCTCACCTAAACCGCACATATAATAAGATGCCATCCAAGACCAATGCTTCAATTGCATCTCAGTAACAATTGGGGTCGCATCTAAAATAGAAAGTATCTTTTTTGGCTCATAAGAGCCTTCAAAAGTATTGTGAAGTGAATAGACCAAAGCAGTGTATACTTTAGATTTACCAAAAGGAACGGCAAGCCGCATTCCAGGCACAAGAAATTGATATTCAGACAGCGTTAATTCATAAGTAAATAATTGCCTTAAAGGCAGGGGAAGAATCACAGAAACAAAATACCTCATATTGAATCCTTTCTTCTTTTGACAATACCACTCTTCAATGAAAACAAACTCATATTGAGTTCGAATCCTAAAAGCAAAATATTTGAGTTAATCCATATGTAGAACATCAGTATCAAAAGCCCTCCCAAAGCCCCATACAACTGGTTATAGGTAGAAAAATTATCAATATATATTCCAAAAAAATAAGAGGTAGACAAAAACAATACAGTGGTCATAAAAGCCCCAATGGAAAAAAAATTGGTCTTTGTAGTTTCTGCCGTTCCAAAGAAATATAACACAGCCGTAATTAGATAAAAAACACCAGCAAAAAAAACAGTTTTTAACCAATAAACCAATTGTAATTCTTGATCTACTGAAGTGTAGGGATTGCTTTTTGAAAAGTCAATCATATAGTCTAAAATATAAAATTCAAAATAAACATATCCTATAGCGCCCAATATAAATAACAAGGACAGTAAAAGTCCTACCGCCAGCGCAAATAAATATTGCTTAAAAAAGTTTCTATTGAGTTTTGTGTGATATGAGTTTTCAAACCCACCAAAAATCGCGTTAACTCCATTGGCCATTAAGAAAATAGACACTAAAAACGAGGAAGACAAAAGACCAGACTGCTTTTGCTGCTTAATTTGATTAAAAATCTCAGAAAAATAATCTCCCGTTGCTGTAGGCAAAAAAGATTCCATAAACAAAAACAATTGCTCGTCGAATGCCTGGTCACCAATTTGAATGTACGGAATAATATAAGGCACTAAGGTTAATATAAATATAAGCAACGGAAATAGTGCGGTAAAAAGTGAGAAAGAAATGGCACTTGCCCTTGTAGAAAGTGCTCCTTGAATAATACCCAATAAATACATTTCAATGAGGTCATATGCAGATAAACCTTCAAAACCAGGTAACTGAACTTTTTTAAGTAAGGACAACAGGGTTCTAAGTAGGGGTATTTTTTGAATTTTTATCTCAATCTCCTTTGACATAGTAAACAAATAGTCTTTGGGCTAAATTAATAAAAACAAATACCTTTGTGGGCATATCTGATTAAAATGACTATTAAACTAATTGCTGTAGGTAAGACAGACCAAAAAGAACTTCAACACCTTATAGATGTGTATGTTTCAAGACTCAAGCACTATGTCAGTTTTGACATAAACATCATTCCAGATATAAGAAATAGCAAAAATCTAAGTGAAACTCAGCAAAAAATAAAAGAAGGCGCCCTTATTTTAAAGCAAACAATCCCTTCAGATATCTTTATACTTTTAGATGAAAATGGAAAAAGTTATGACTCAGTAGCATTTTCAAATTACCTTCAAAAACAAATGCTAAGTGGTCAAAAACAATTGGTCTTTGTAATTGGTGGGCCTTATGGGTTCAGTGAAGAAGTATACCAAAGGGCCAATGGAAAAATAAGCCTTTCTAAAATGACATTCTCACATCAGATGATACGTCTATTCATGGTAGAACAATTGTATAGAGGGTTTAGTATTTTAAAAAATGAACCCTACCACCATAGATGAAATAATTTTATACCATTAAAGCTACCCTTCCAATATAACACCCCTCTAGCACAATACGCTTCTAGTTCAATACCCCTCTAGTACAACACCCTAAATTTAATGGTATTAGGTATTTCCTTAAGTGCCTTAATAACTTCTTTATTATAGTCTTTATCCAAATCTGAAATCACATAACCGACCTGAGCATCAGTGGAGAGAAACTGGCCACTAATATTCATATCAAAAGATGCCAACACTTCATTTATTTTAGCCATTATACCTGGAACGTTTTTATGAATGTGTAAAAACCTGTGGGAATTTTGTTGCTTTGGCAATCTAATATTTGGAAAATTCACAGCGTCTACCGTATTTCCAGAATTCATATATTCCATAATCTTATTGGGCACAAAGTTGGCAATATCTCTTTGTGCTTCTTCTGTACTCCCCCCGATATGAGGAGTCAAAATGACATTTTCCATTCCTTGAAGCGCGGTCACAAATGCCCCATTACTTATGGGCTCCTCAGGATAAACATCTACTGCAGCTCCACCCAAATGGCCAGATTTTAATGCACCCACCAAGGCTTCAATATTTACGACAAACCCTCGTGAAAGATTCACCAGTAAGGCACCTGGCTTCATAGCGTCAAAAGCATCTTTATTAAAGAAATCTTTATTTGCCTTATTGTCATCTATATGTAGGCTTACTACATCTGAAAGTTCTAAAAGTTCATTTAAATGATCACATTTTGTAGCGTTACCTATAGACAACTGGTCATTTACATCGTAAAAGTAAACATGCATTCCCATAGCCTCTGCCAATACAGATAATTGCTTCCCAATATTACCGTAACCAACAATACCTAAATTTTTTCCCCTTACTTCTCTAGCGTTTGCAGCTGTCTTGTTCCATTGTCCATTATGAATTTCTGTACTTCTTGGGAAGATACTCCTCATTAACATAATAATCTCTCCAATAGCTAGTTCCACTACAGATCTCGTATTGCTATATGGAGCGTTAAATACAACCACTCCTTTTTTCTTGCAGGCGTCTAAATCAATTTGAGTGGTTCCAATACAAAAAGCACCCACAGCCATTAATTTATCTGCAGCTTCTAAAACTTTTTGTGTGAGCTGTGTTTTTGATCTAATTCCTAAAACATGAACCCCTTTAATCTTTTCAATTAAGGTGGTTTCATCTAGACTTGTTTTTACCAGCTCAACTGAAAAACCATCCTTTGAGAGTTTTTTAAAAGCTTCTGGGTGAACGTTTTCTAGTAATAAGACTTTGATTCTATTCTTAGGATAAGAGATGTTTCTAGGAAGGTCATTAACAAATAAAAACTCATCTAAATTTGGGGTTACATGATCTGCATTTGCAGTTGCTTTATCTCTGGAAACATTTTCAGTATAGGCAAAAAACTTATCCGCAATCCCTGCTTCTCTCATCACATAATCGCTATACCCATCCCCTATTACCTGAACTTCACCCACTAAATTCATTCGCTTCAGACACTCAATTTTTCCGTTGTGAGAAGACAATACATTTTCTTTATCAAAGCCTGTAATATTACCCATTTCATCATAGGTAAATGTATTGGCATACACTTTGTGGGCGGGTATATTGTATTTGGCCACAATGGGCTCTATAAATTCCTTGAAACCGCATGAGATAACGTAAATATCTTCAGAATATTTCTCAAAAAACTCTTTGTTTCTCACTATAGACGCAGACACTTTATGTTGTAATTCTTGAACCAAAGTATCTAAATCTGTTTTATTAGCATGTAACAGCGAAAGTCTTCTCTCTAAAGATTCCGTAAAGGAAATATCTCCATCTATTCCGAGGTTTGTGATGGCTTGAATTTCTGAAACTACTGCGTCTTTCTCAGGCTTATTAGCCAAAGTAATTTCTGCCAAAACATCTAATGCTTCTACACTTGTCAAAGTACTGTCAAAGTCAAAAACGTATTTCTTACCCACGATAAGGAATTTTTAAATTAAGGGATAAAAATAGCTAATATTTAGACGTTACAAGCGCTTTACCTATTGATTTTTAAAGGAGTTATGCACATAATAAACAATATTCACAAAAATGTAATTTAACAAGCAAAAACACACAATTCCAAAATAAAACCTTGGCTTTGTTGAGAATTTACCACAGAGACGATCGCCATAAATTTGAAGTATATTTGGAGAAAATATTTTGATGAAACTCATTTTCGCGACACACAACCAAAACAAACTCTCTGAAATAAAATCTCAACTCCCCAATAATATTGAAATACTTTCGCTACGGGATCTGTCATTTAATCAAGAAATTTCTGAACCATACCACACATTAGAGGAAAATGCCGCAATAAAAGCAAATACTATTTTTAATAGCTTCAAAGAAGCCTGTTTTAGCGACGACACCGGATTATTCGTTCCAGCATTAAATGGCCTGCCTGGGGTGCAGTCTGCAAGATATTCAGGCCCCACAGCTACTTCAGAAAGCAATATGGATAAATTACTTAAAGCCCTTGAAAATAGCACCGATAGAAAAGCTTATTTCCAAACAACCATTGCATTAAAAACAGCAGCAGAAATAAAATACTTTACAGGAAAGGTACATGGTACTATAGCTTTAGGTAAAAATGGGAACGGAGGTTTTGGGTATGACCCTATTTTCATTCCAGATAATTACACAAAAAGCTTTGCTGAGTTGCCCTTAGAGATAAAACAAAAAATTGGACACAGAGGCAAGGCAATTAGATCACTAATCACCTATCTTAAAAGTCATAAGTTTTAAGAAATTTAACAAAAAACCTTGAATGTCCAGTAAAATCAACACAATACAACCCATAACTTAAGCTTTAAGTTTCAAGGTGTAATGGTTTATTTTTTGTAATTTTGCAACTTCAAATAACGCCGCTAGTATAGCATGTGTTGCGCTGAGTAAAAGGTTAGTAAAAGGTTAATCGCTCTATGCAACAGACATATTTGCGATTAAACATTTAAAAATGACACCATTTTCAGAATTAGGGCTTCAAGAGTCCCTACTCAAAGCTATTCAAGATTTAGGCTTTGAAAACCCATCAGAAGTCCAAGAAAAAGCCATTCCTATTTTATTAGCAGACCACATAGATTTAGTGGCACTTGCACAAACAGGTACTGGTAAAACAGCTGCTTTTGGCTTTCCACTTATCCAAAGAATAGACCCTACCAGCAAAACAACACAAGGTTTAATTCTTTCTCCAACTAGAGAACTTTGTCTGCAAATCACCAAAGAAATTCAGGCATATTCAAAATACGAAAGAGGATTAAATACTGTAGCCATTTATGGTGGCGCAAGCATTCAAGATCAAGCCAGACAAATACAGAGAGGCGCTCAAATTGTAGTAGCTACTCCAGGTAGAATGAAAGATATGATCAACAGAGGAATGGTAGACATTTCTAAAATTGATTACTGTATATTGGATGAGGCAGATGAAATGTTAAATATGGGATTCTTTGAAGACATCAAAGACATTTTATCCAATACCCCTAAAGAAAAAGCGACTTGGTTGTTTTCCGCTACCATGCCAAAAGAAGTCGCTATTATTGCCAAAAAATTCATGAATAACCCACAAGAAATTACTGTGGGAACTAAAAATTCAGGAGCAACGACGGTGCAACATGAATACTATGTGGCCGGAGGAAGGGACCGTTACCCGGTATTAAAGAGACTGGCAGACACAAATCCTGATATATTTTCAGTAATTTTCTGTAGAACAAAAAGAGATACTCAAAAAGTAGC
The DNA here is from genome assembly GCA_029238555.1 of Flavobacteriaceae bacterium. Next base: position 2,758 of record JAQWFV010000015.1, on the reverse strand, counting down.
AGAGAACTTAATTGAAGACGGATACAATGCTGGAGCACTTCATGGAGATTTAAGTCAGAACCAAAGAGATTTGGTTATGAATGCTTTTAGAAAAAAACAAATTCAAATGTTAGTGGCTACAGATGTAGCGGCTAGAGGAATTGATGTAGACGACATTACACATGTTATAAACTATCAACTTCCAGATGAAATAGAGACTTACAATCACCGTTCAGGAAGAACCGGAAGGGCAGGTAAATCTGGAACTTCCATGGTAATTATCACCCGCTCAGAGATGAGAAAGATAAAAGCCATAGAAAACAAGATTCAAAAGAAATTCATTGCTAAGCCTATCCCAACGGGAATGGAGATATGCGAAATTCAATTGTATCATTTAGTGAATAAAATAAAAGATACTGAGGTCAATTCAGATGTAGAAAATTACCTTCCTACTATAAATGAAATGTTAGAAGGAATAGACAAAGAAACACTTGTACAAAAAATTGTATCTGTAGAATTTGGTCGCTTCTTTAATTATTACAACAAAGCGAAGGATTTAAACTCCAATGATCGCGACAGAGGAGAAAGAGGGGAAAGAAGAGATTCTGGAAGCTCAAGAGAGAGCGGTGCTTCTAGAAACTTTGGAGGAGATGGATCTACCCGTTATTTCATAAATATTGGAGAAAAAGATGGTTATGATTGGATGTCCTTAAAAGACTTTTTAAGGGATACAGTTAACCTTGGCAAAGACGACATTTTTAAAGTAGATGTTAAAGAAAGTTTTTCATTCTTTAATTCAGAAGCAAATGTTGAAGAAGCCATTTTAAGTACTTTTAAAGACCTAAAGGTCGACGGCCGCTTTGTTAATGTTGAAGTCTCCAACAATCCAATTGGAGGTGGCTCGAGCAGAGGTGGCGGAGGCTTTAAAGGTAGAGGAAGAAGTGGTTCTGGAGGCGGTGGCGGCTTCAGAAATAAAGAACGTGGTGGCTATAAAGGTGGAGGTTCTTCAAGATCAGATCGTCCTTCTAGATCTTCCAGTTCAGACAGATCTGATTCAGGAAGAAGAGGTTCAAGAGATGGTGGTTCCAGGGATGGAGGCAAGTCTTTTGGTGGGTCTCCTTTCTCAGAAAACAAGAAAGGTAAAAGAAGAAACGGATTTATGTAATCATATATTTTAGTTAAAAAAAAGGCGCCTTGGCGCCTTTTTTTTGTTTTCCATCCTATCTTTATGCCAATCTTAAGATATGAAAAATTACACCCAGATCATTAAAGCAGTCCTATTCGCTTTTATTTTTTTTCTAGGACTTCAGTCTATCAAGGCTCAGTCAGACGAAATAAGTGCTACTATAATTAATGCGCAAACACAAGAGGTTTTAGAAAGCGTACACGTGATTAATCTTTCTCAAATAAAAGGAACTATTACAGACAAAGATGGAAATTTCACAGTCCCTGCAGTAGCCAATGACACCTTACTTTTATCTTATTTAGGTTTTAAAACAATTAAGGTTAGGGTGACCAATGATATGATGACTTTTCAAAACACAAAAATAGCCTTGACAGAGCTTGCATATGCCTTAGAGGAAGTAGTGTTAAAACCATATCAGCTCACTGGCTATTTGGAAATTGATATCCGAAAACTACCTGTAAATACAGCATTTCAGTACAGTATTTCTGGTCTAAATGTAAGTTATGAAGCTGGAAATAAACGTCCCTCTTCAGTCTCGAAGGTATTAGGTGCAATATTAAATCCGGCAGACCTTTTAAGAAATTTATTCGGAAAGAAGCCAAAGCAAATGAGAAAGCTTAGACAGATTAAAGAAGATAATAATATAAAAGACTTACTCGCTTCTAAATTCGACAGAGAAACACTTATTGCTTTGCTTCAAATTGAAGAGGTAGATATTCAAGATATACTCAGTAATTGTAATTACTCTAAATCTTTTATTAAAACTGCCAACGACCTTCAAATTCTAGACGCTATTAGCGGCTGCTATGAAGAATACAAAGTTTTAAACAGGCAAAAATAAAGCATTTCACTATCTTGCTTCTTGAAAAATTAAAAAACCATGAAGCGATCTATCCTTTTTTTAGCGTCACTAATAGCGACACTTTTCATTCAAAGCTGTAAAAACACTAAAGCGCCACAAGACGTCACTCAAAATAAGCCTTTTGTATGGGAGAATGCTCATATGTATTTTTTACTCACAGACCGATTCAATAACGGGGATACAACAAATGACATAAACTTCAATAGAACTAAAGAAACCGCTGTGCTAAGGGGTTTTAAAGGTGGAGACTTCGAAGGCATTACACAAAAAATAAATGAAGGTTATTTTAATGACTTAGGAGTTAATGCACTCTGGTTCTCCCCTGTTGTAGAGCAAATTCACGGTGCAACCAATGAAGGTACTGGAAACACCTATGGGTTTCATGGCTATTGGACCAAAGATTGGACCGCTATTGAACCTAATTTTGGAACAGAAAATGCTTTTAAAAAACTTGTAGAGACCGCTCACGAAAACGGAATAAGGATTGTTATGGATGTAGTATTAAACCATACAGGTCCTGTTACAGAACAAGACCCTGTGTGGCCAGTAGACTGGGTGAGAACTTCACCAGCCTGTACTTATGATTCTTATGAAAATACCACCGCCTGTACCCTAGTAAAAAACTTACCAGACATTCTAACAGAATCTGACAAAGAAGTTTCATTACCCAAATTTCTAATGGAAAAATGGGAGAAAGAAGGAAGGCTTGAAGAAGAATTGGCCTCCTTAGA